>DASXQD010000500.1:0-2403 GCA_036493195.1 Gemmatimonadaceae bacterium
GGCAATCCGAGATTCGAACGGCTGATCGCGACGAAATAGGGAGGCGCTACTCCCCTCGCGCCCTCCGATCCGCCTCTTCCACTCGCTGCGCCGCCACACGCCAGTCCACGATCGGCGCGACCTCCTCATCGCTCCTGGTGAGCAGCGCGCTCGCGCGCTCGACCACCTTTTCGCCGTTGGGCCCCGTCTGTCCCCACCAGAGCTCCGTCGCGCGACACAGCCGTTCCTCCTTCGCGAGCGACGCCGGTGTGCGGAACACGCCCGCCGCATGCACGCGCGCGTGCACGCCCTCGTGCAGCATCGATGACGCGATCTCCGCGAGCGAGAAGTCGCGGTTGACGATGAACGTCAGCTCGCACAGGATCCGCCGCGTGTCGGAGAAGAACGCACCGCGGCACGCGAACCGCTTGATGTCGATGCCGGCGATGTCCCGTCTCATCCGACGCAGCCTCGAAGGCGCATAGCGCTCGATGAGCGCGAGCACGGCATCCAGCCGCGCGAACACATCGTCGTCCGAGATGTCGGGGCGCGTGTTCTCGAGCAGCACATCGATGCCGCGCACGGTGCGCCGCACGCGCCGTGGCTCCTCGGGTATACCCAACGCCGATCGAAGGCGCTCGCCGAATCCTGGTGACATGCACGTAACATCGGGTGCGCGTGAATTGCCGGCAACAGCCTACGGGAGCAACGCGCGAGCTCAGCTGCGCCAGCAGTGTCGCACGGTCGGCTAACTGCCCAGCGTCACCCGATATTCCTGCAGCTCGTGCCCGGTCATTCCGGCGATGAAGCCGGCTCCCGTCGCCACGAACTGTCCCGAGCGCACGAGCATGTGACGACCCGCAACGAGTCCGACGGGAAACAGCGCCACGCCTTGCCCTATCCGAAATAGCGCCTTCGCGAGCCTCGCTGCGCGCACGCGCAATCCGGGATGCAGCTCCAGCTCCGTGCTGCTCCAGTTGCTGCTCACCCGAAACGCTCGGCGCATCAGCCACTTCGCCGTGAGCCGCGTGGACGGATTGAACTCGTGGACGATTGCGTCGTCCGCCCACACGATGCGCTCACCGGACACGATCAGACGCCGGAAGAGATGCGTATCCGTTCCGCCCGACAACGGCTTTCGCTCATCGAATGGCGCTGGCATGCCGGCGAGCAGATCGATGCGCAAGAGAACATTCCCGGTCACCGCGCGCTCCTGGAGCGCACCGGTCTCGTGCCGCTCGCGATCGAAGAAGCCACCGCGCTGAATCCACGCGGGCACGTCCTCCTCGAATGCCGGCAGCACCGGACCCGTGACGATCGCCGCGCCGCTGTCGTGCATGACGCACAGCAGCTCATCCAGCCAGGCCGGCTCGGGCACCTCATCATCGTCGATGAAGGCGAGCAGCTCTGCTCCGACTCGACGCGCGCCATTGACGCACGCATTGCGCGCAAACGGAATCCCGCGGCGCGGCTCGTGGACATACTCGATGGGCCAGCGGATCGCGCTCCGCAACGCGTCACAGGTGGCGCGAGCAGAGGCCGCGGGATCGTTGTCCGCCACCACGATCGTGACAGAGCTCGGAGAGGAGCGCGTGAGCTCGAGGGTGGCGAGCCCTCTGATGAGACGCTCGAGCCCCAACGGACGACAATGCGTTGCAACACAGATCGCGACCGACGGCATGTCCTGAACGGAATCAGGCGCGATCGCCTCGGGCACGCGTGATCCCTACCTCGGCACCGCGTCGATCTGATACGACGCCGACGACGTGATGAATGCCTCGAAGAGTCGCCGCGCTTCCGGCATGCTCTCCACGAGCTCCTCCGGATGCCACTGCACGCCGAGCAGAAAACCGTCGTCGTCCTTCCCCTCGACACCCTCGATCAATCCGTCCGGCGCCCGCGCATTCACGAGCAGTCCCGGCGCGAGCTGCTTGATGCCCTGATGATGCATGCTGTTCACGGTGCCGGGGCCCGCACCCATGATGGAGGCCAGTTGCGTGTGCGGCTCGACGATCACGTCGTGCACGAGGTCCCGCCGCTGCCGCGGCTCGTTCGGCCAATAGTCGTGCTTGATGGCCGCCTCGCACCATTCTTCCAGATCCTGATAGAGCGTCCCTCCCGCCGCGACGTTCAACACCTGCACGCCGCGACACACCGCGAGCACCGGCTTCCGCTCCTCCATCGCCCACCGGACGAGCGCAACCTCCACGCGATCGCGATCGGGATCCGTCACGCCACACACCGGCAGGCGCGACTCGCCGTACTGAAGTGGATCCATGTCGACACCGCCCGGCAGGAACACTCCGTCGAGTCGCTCGTAGACCGCGCGCAGTGTCGCCATGTCACGAGTCAACGGAATGACCCACGGAATCGCGCCCACCTGCGTGAGCACGTCGATGTATCGCTGGCTCATGACCCAGCAGC
>DASXQD010000501.1:0-6511 GCA_036493195.1 Gemmatimonadaceae bacterium
CACTGCAGCATCGGCTTCACCTGAGCGAACTGTTTCCTGGCGGTGTCGACGTGATAGTCGAGAGGCCAGAAGTCGAGGGTGAGCTTTCCGCGCTCGCCGTCGAAAGTATCGCTGAAGTGATCGTAGTGGCCGGCATTTACCGCGACGTCGTAGTTGTTGATGGGATTTCGGACGAACCATTCGAAGACGGTGCCAAGCGTGTCCGGGAAACGCGCAGTCGTCTCATTCTTATCGTTGACGTAGACAACGTCGGCATGGACGGTGGCGCTCCGGAGCCGGCCATTCGAGACATCCACGATCGGGTCGGGAACGGTGATGGCAATCCGCTGGCTGTCGGGCTCGTCGGCCTGGGTGTCCTTGTTCGGCCACCAGACGCTGGCGCCGAGTCCCTGATTGGAGGTGGCGACCCAGCGGTTGCCAAGCGAGTCCTGGGTCCAGGTGAAGCCACCGTCCCATGGTGGACGGAGCGCGACCTTCGGCTTCCCGTGATAGTAGACGATGATGGTTTTGTGCTCGCCGATCTTCTGCGGATCGAGGAGCGATGCGAAGAACGCGTTGCCATCGCGGCGGAAATTCAGCACGCGATGACCCTGCGTCATGCTGTCGACGACGAGCGGCCGCTGGAGATCGATCTGCATCTCGCGCGCGGGCGCGAGCACCGCGTACGTGATGCCGACGAAGCCCGTGATGCTGCTGTCCGCGGGCGATACGCGAACGTGCAGATCGTAGAAGGTCGCATCCCACCACGCGCGCTCGGGCGTGATCGAGCCGCGGAGTGTATCGGCGTGCGTAGGTGGCGCGACCGTCTGGCGCGGGCGCGCGTGCTTTTCGGCTTGCGCGTGCGCGGAGCCGATGCTCGCGGCGGTGAGCAGGAGGAAAGTGAGCGCGAAATGAAGCGCGCGCGAGTTGTCTATGTACAAAAGCTGGTGTTTCACGAGGTATGTAGTTGGAATGAGAGTTGCCTTTTTCCCACATCGAGGAGTGCCGAGCATAGCAGCAAGCTGACCTCAATCCGTCTGCGTGTGCTGAACGAGATGGACCGTACTCGGGAAAGATGGGTGCGACTATCGACGAGCGCGCTGTGCATCGCCGCGCTGTCGGTGACCGGCTGCGGCTTGGACTCGCGGCGCACGCCGGCTGGAGCGGAGGGACAAGAGCCGCACATCGTCCTGCAGACATCGCTGCCCGCGGGTGGAACAGGCGCGCATATCGACGCGGCGGCAACGGCGCCCGAGGATGGGCAGTGGATTCGCCCCGCCAAGGATTTCGCGAGCTCTCGCTTCAGCGGGCTGAAGGAAATCAACACGAGCAATGTCGCGTCGTTGAAGCCGGCGTGGACATTTCCAACCGGAGTGAAGCGAGGGCAGGAAGCGGCGCCGATCGTCGTCGGGCACATGATGTACGTCGTGACGCCGTATCCGAACCTGCTCTACGCATTCGATCTCTCCAAGCCGGGCGCATCGGTCAAGTGGATGTACAATCCGAAGCCGCTCACCAGCTCGCAGGGCGAGGCGTGCTGCGACGTGGTGAATCGCGGAGCGTCGTACGCTGATGGCAAGATCATCTACGCGACGCTCGACAACAATGTCGTTGCCGTCGATGCGGACAACGGCAAGGAAGTCTGGCGCACGAGGGTGGGCGACATCAACAAGGGCGAGACGATGACGATCGCGCCGCTCATCGTGAAGGATCGCGTGATCGTAGGGAACAGCGGCGGAGAGATGGGCGTGCGGGGATGGTTGAAGGGGCTCGACCTGAAGACGGGCGCGGTGAAGTGGACTGCGCTCACCACGGGCCCCGACAGCGTGGTGCTCATCGGACCGTCGTTCAAGCCGTTCTACGAGAAGGACCAGGGCACCGATCTCGGCGTGCAGACGTGGCCGGGCACGACGTGGCAGATCGGCGGCGGCGGCGTGTGGGGATGGATCTCCTACGATCCGTCGCTCGATCTCATCTTCTACGGAACGTCGAATCCGGGTCCGTGGAATCCGGAGCAGCGCCCGGGCGACAACAAATGGACATCGACGTTCTTCGCGCGGCGCCCCGAGACGGGCGAGGCGATCTGGGCCTACCAGATGAATCCGCACGATCTCCACGACTACGATGGCGTGAACGAGAGCATACTCCTCGACATACCGTGGAAGGGATCGCGACGGGGCATTCTCGTGCACCCCGATCGCAACGGATACATGTACGCGCTCGATCGCACGACGGGTGAAGTGGTCTACGCGAATCCGTACGTGCACATCACATCGAGTGACAGCGTGAACCTGAAGACGGGCGAGCTGGCGCTCAATCCGACGAAGGAGCCCAAGCTGGGCAAGACCGTTCGCGATGTGTGCCCCGCCGCGCCCGGCGGAAAGGACTGGCAGCCCTCGTCGTTCTCGCCGCGCACGGGGCTCATGTACGTGCCGCATCAGAATCTGTGCATGGACGAGCAGCCAACCGCGGTGAGCTACATCTCCGGCACGCCGTACGTCGGGATGGATGTGCGCATGAAGCCCGGTATCGGCGGCAATCGCGGCTTCCTGACCGCGTGGAATCCGGTGACCGGACGTCCCGTGTGGCGGATCGCCGAGCCGTTTCCGGTGTGGAGCGGCACGCTCGCCACAGCGGGCGACGTGGTGTTCTACGGCACGATGGAGGGTTGGTTCAAGGCGGTGGACGCGCGCACGGGGGCGCTCCTGTGGAAGTACAAGACGACATCCGGGATCATCGGTCAGCCGGTGGCGTATCGCGGCCCCGATGGAAAGGAGTACATCGCGGTGCTCTCGGGCGTGGGCGGATGGTCGGGAGCGATCGTGGCGGGCGGTCTCGATCCGCGGGACTCGTCGGCGGCGCTCGGATTCGTGGGCGTGATGCGCGATCTGCCCACGGTTACACCGAAGGGAGGAACGCTCTATGTGTTCTCGCTTCGCTGACCGCGCGCTACGCGCGGGACTGGTCGTGCTCGCCGTCGCGGCGCTCGCCGCGTGTCCGCGAGAGCGGCGCACGTTTCACGACTCGCCGCCCGCGGCATCCCCGGCTGCGGAATCGGCGAAGGTCGTGCGATCGGACAGCGGTGTGTCGAGACAGGGGCCGTACGGAGAGAACGCGTATGCGCTGAATCAGGGGAAGCAGCTCTTCGCGGCGTTCAACTGCGTTGGCTGTCACTCGCACGGCGGAGGCGGGATGGGTCCACCGCTCATGGACTCGGCGTGGATCTACGGTTTCGAGCCCGCGAACATCTACGCGACGATCGCGAATGGGCGGCCGAACGGCATGCCGTCGTTCAAGAACAGAATCACCCCGCAGCAGACGTGGGAGCTCGTGGCGTACGTGCGAGCGATGAGTGGCCAGGGCTCGAAGGCGGCGCGAACGAATCGCAGCGACGAGATGGAGGTGCGATCGGCCGAGGCACAGACGACGACGGAAAAGCCGGTGCTGGTCGCGCCTCCGCCCACGGTCACACCTCCCGCGCAGGAGCACCCATGAGGCGAGCGATGCGTGCGATCGCGATGATGTGGGCGGTGCTCGCGTGCGCCGCGTGCTCGCTGCACAACGCGCAGAACGCACTCGATGCCGCGGGCCCGCAGTCCTCGCGCATCGCGGGACTCTGGTGGCTGATGCTGCCCATCGCATCGGTGGTGTGGGTGATCGTGGTTGCGGTGATGCTGTGGGGTGCCGCGCGCAAGCGAAGCCCGCGCGAGGCGGTCGAGTCGCGCGGCGGCAGCGACGTGCTCGTGCGCGATGATGCGCGCGATCGCCGCATGACTCGCATCGTAGCCGCGGGCGTGATCGTGACGGCGATGACGCTGTTCCTGATGCTCATTGCGGATTTCCGGGTGGGACAGGCGCTCACGATGGCGCCGTCCACCAAGGTCGTGCCGATCAAGATCCTGGGGCATCAATTCTGGTGGGAGGTGCAGTATCCGGACTCCGTTCCGAACAAGACGGTGATCACCGCGAACGAGATTCACATTCCGGTCGGCACGCCGGTGGTGATGGAGCTGTCGTCACTCGACGTGATTCACAGCTTCTGGGTGCCCAGCCTCACCGGGAAGAAGGATCTCCTGCCGGGATACACGCGGTCGCTCTGGTTCCGCGCGGACACGCCCGGAGTGTATCGCGGGCAGTGCGCGGAGTTCTGCGGGCTCGAGCACGCGAAGATGGGCATACTCGTGATCGCGCAGAAGCAGCAGGACTTCGATGCGTGGCGCGCGCAGCAGCTGGACACGGCCGCGACGCCATCAGATTCGCTCGCGCAACACGGCAAGAATGTGTTTCTGGGAACGACGTGCGTGATGTGCCACACGATTGGCGGCACCGCCGCGGGCGCAACTACGGGCCCCGATCTCACGCATCTCGCATCGAGACAGACGATCGCCGCGGGAACGCTGCAGAACACGGATGCAAACCTCTACGCGTGGATCTCGGATCCGCAGCGCATCAAGCCCGGCGTGCTGATGCCCGCGACGAAGCTCGATCCGCGAGACATGCAGGCACTCGTCGCTTATCTGAGGCATCTCAAATGACCGCGCCACCGCTGGTGATTGGAGAGACGGTGCCCGTGGATGTCAGGGCCGAGCGCGAGCAGATGGAACGCGTGTGGCGATCCAGGCCGGGATTGTGGGGTTGGCTCACCACCACGAATCACAAGGACATCGGGAGACGCTACATCACCACCGCCTTCATCTTCTTTCTCCTCGGAGGAATCGAAGCGGCCATGATGCGTGCGCAGCTCTCGCGTCCCGAGAACAGCCTGATCGGGCCCGACAAGTACAACCAGATCTTCACCATGCACGGCACCACGATGATGTTCCTCTTCGCGGTGCCGATCATGGAAGCGATTGCACTGTACTTCGTGCCGCTCATGGTCGGCACGCGCAATGTGGCCTTCCCCCGCCTCAACGCGTTCGGCTACTGGCTGTTTCTGATCGGCGGATCGTTCCTGTACGTGCAGTTCTTCCTGAATACGGGACCGGACGTCGGATGGTTCTCGTACGTGCCGCTCTCGGGTCCGGCGTTCAGCCCCGGCAAGCGAGCGGACACGTGGGCGCAGACGATCACCTTCACCGAGATCGTCGCGATCGTGGGCGCGATCGAGATCATCGTGACGGTCTTCAAGCAGCGCGCGGTGGGGATGTCGCTCAATCGAATTCCCATCTTCGTGTGGGCGATGCTCGTGACCGCGTTCATGATCATGTTCGCGATGCCGGCGGTGGCGACCGCCAGCATGTATCTCGCGCTCGACCGGCTGATCGGCACACACCTGTTCAATCCTGCCGAAGGAGGCGACGTACTGCTCTGGCAGCACATGTTCTGGTTCTTCGGACATCCCGAGGTCTACATCATCTTCCTGCCCGCTACGGGGCTCGTGTCGACGATGCTGCCGGCGTTCACGCGGCGGCCGGTGTTCGGCTATCCGGCGATGGTGCTCGCGCTCATCTCGGTCGCGTTCATGGCGTTCGGCCTGTGGGTCCACCACATGTTCGCGACGGGAATTCCGCAGCTGGCCGCGAGCTTCTTCACGGCGACGAGCACGATGATCGCGATCCCGAGCGGCGTCCAGATCTTCTGCTGGCTCGCGACGATCTGGAGCGGGCGGCCGCGCTTCGCGACGCCGATGCTCTTCATTCTGGGATTCATCTTCCTGTTCGTGATCGGCGGGGTGACGGGTGTGATGGTCGCCTCCGTTCCGTTCGACCTGCAGGTGCACGACACCTTCTTCATCGTCGCGCATTTCCACTACGTGCTCGTGGGCGGTGCGGTGTTCCCGCTGTTCGGCGCGATCTACTATTGGTTCCCGAAGGTGACGGGGCGAATGCTCAGCGAGCGCCTCGGGAAGTGGAATTTCTGGCTCTTCTTCATCGGGATGAACCTCACGTTCTTTCCCATGCACTGGCTGGGCTTCTATGGAATGCCGCGGCGCGTGTACACCTATCTCGCGAGCACGGGATGGGGGCCGCTCAACCTCCTCTCGAGTATCGGCGCTCTGGTGATCGCGAGCAGCGTGATCGTCTTTCTCGTGAACGTGGCGATGAGCCTTCGCGGCGGCGAGGTGGCGGGCGACAATCCGTGGGACGCGGACACGCTCGAGTGGGCGACGACTTCGCCGCCGCCGCCGTACAACTTTCTCCACCTGCCGGTGGTTCAGGGCAGAAGCGCGCTGTGGGATGAAGGCGACGAGCACCTGGTAGCAGTGGGCACCAGCACCGAGCGACGCGAAGTGCTGCTCACGACCACGCTCGACGCACAGCCGGACTGCCGGGAGTCGCATCCGCACGATTCGATCTGGCCATTCGCGATGGCGTTGTCCATAGGCGTGCTTCTCATCACGGCGATCTTCACGCCGCTCGGGCTTCCGATTGGCGGCGCGCTCGCGTTCATCGCCTTCGCGGGATGGGCGTGGCCCACGAGCCAGGATGTGAAGAGCGAGAGCGATGAGAAGATCTCGCTGGAGGGCGCATGACGAAGCGCGAGCGAGTGACCGTGGACGTGACAGAGCTCCCGACGGTCGTGTTCGGCCATC
>DASXQD010000502.1:0-10746 GCA_036493195.1 Gemmatimonadaceae bacterium
TGCGATCCGCCAGCTGAACGCGCGCGAGGGCCTCTTTCGCGCGCTCCTTCCGTTCGGTGGAGGAGACGCCGGCGTACACCAGCGGCAGCTCCACATTCTGCAGCGCGGATGCGCGCGGGAGCAGGTTGAAGGTCTGGAACACGAACCCGATCTCGCGATTGCGCACGCGCGCGAGCTCGTCATCCTCCATCCGCGACACCAGCACGCCATTCAGCCAGTACTCGCCGGCCGACGGCGTGTCGAGGCATCCGATCAGATTCATGAGCGTGGACTTGCCCGAGCCGGACGGACCCATGATCGCCACGTACTCGTTGCGACGCACCGCGAGCTCGACGCCGCGCAGCGCGTGCACCACCTCGCCACCCATGTCGTAGTTCCGCGTGATGCCGCGCGTGACGATCACCCAGTCCGGCGACGGCTCGACGCCCGGAGCGCCGGTAACAACCCGGCGCTCCGCCGTCGTACTCATCGCCAAGTCCTGCTCGATCAGACTCACGCCTTGGCCTCCTTCTTCTTGTCGTCCTTCTTGATCTCCTTCACGGCCGTGCTGTCGTGCAGCGTGCGGATCGCCTGATAGCTGCCCGCCACCACGGTCTCGCCTTCCCGCAAGCCACTCAACACCTCGAAATATTCCTCGCCGGGAATTCCGACCTTCACCGGGCGAAAGCTCACGCGATTGTCCTTGCCGACCACGAACACGCCTTCGACATCCTTCTGCGCGATGTCCTTCGTCGCCTTCTTGCCGAGGACGATCGCCGCGGAATCGCGGTTTTCATCTGCCTGGTGCTCGCGAACCGTGAGCGCGATGATCGGAATGCTCAATACGCTCTTGCGCGAATCCCAAACGATCTTCGCAGTGGCGGAGAAATCGGGCCGAGTGTCGAGCGGTGGATCGATCAGCTGCACACGTACCTCGTAGTCGACGGCCTGATCGGAACTGCCGGTGGTGGTCGTCGCCGCCGCCACCGAGCTGTGCGCGATCTCCGTCACCTTGCCGCGAAACGTCGTGTCGGGGAAGGCATCGATCAACACCTGCGCGGTGTCGCCCACGTGCAGCCGCGCGACATCGGTCTCGTCCACCTTCACCTTGGTCTCGAGCACCGACATGTCGCTGATCGTGAGCAGGAGCGCCGCATCCTTGTTGAACGTACCGGGCACGGCGGTCTCGCCCTGCTGCACCGCGAGGCGCGTGATGCGGCCGTCCATCGGCGCCAGAATGGTGGTCTTGGCGAGGCTCGACTGCGAGTTCTGCAAAGCCGCGTTCATCTGGTCGACCGTGTGCAGCGCCGCCTGATACAACGCGTCGTTCACGTCCACGGTGGTCTTCAGCTGCTCGATCTGCTCGGCGGAGATCAGCGCGGGATTCGCCTTCACGATCTCGGACGACCGGCGATACGCGTTCTGCGCCTGCTCGAGGTTCGCCTTGGCGCGAGCGAGGTCCGCCCTCGCCGAGGCAACGCCTGCGGCCTCGCGCTGCACGTCCGCCTGATACGTCGCGGGATCGATCTGCAGGAGGAACTGCCCCTTCTTCACCATGTCGCCTTCCTTCACCGCGAGCCTGACGATGCGCCCGCTCACATCCGAGGCGACATCTACCTTGGTGTGCGGCTGCACCTGTCCGCTCGCGGTCACGTAGGCGACGAGATCCCGCTTCTGCACCTTCTCGAGGCGGACGTCAACCGGCTTGTCTCCGCGCTTGAACGCGGCGAGTACCAGCACGCCGGCAAGCAGGAGCCCTCCTACAACCGCCGTGACCGCCTTTCCCCGTCGAGTCATCTGTTACTCCGATTAGCGCAGTGGACGGCCGACGGCCGCTTCGAGCGCGGCGAAGGCCTTATGAAAATCATACACGGCGTTGATGCGATCGCTCTCCGCCTGTTCGAATTGCGTTCGTGCGTCGCTCACGTCGAGAAAGGGTGCGAGCCCCACCCGATAGCGCTCTTCAGCCAGCCTGAGGGCTTCGCGGGCCTGCTGTGCCGTACGCTCCTGCAACTCCACCTGTTGGGCCTGTGCCTGCAACGTGAGGTACGCACTCGTCACGGTGGCCGTGGTCTTCAGCTCCTGGGCGCGAATGGCGTACTGCGCATCGTTGCGCGCCGCTTCGGACTGCTCCACCTTCTGCTCGCGCTGGAAGTTGTCGAAGATCGGCAGCGACAGCGTGGCGGTGATCTGGAAGGGCTGCCGTGTGAAGCCGAAGGGAAAGGCGTTGTTCTGGTCGCGAATCGCGGCCGCCTCGGCCGGCGGCAGCGAGCCATCGGCCATCAATGGTCCGCACCGACTCGCAATGCTCGGCAGCCCCGCACCTACGCGAATCGAATCCTGCGTGAGGCAGCTCGCCCTGTTCGCGGCCGCCTGCCCGATGAGAAAGCTCGGGTTCGTGAAGGAGTTCGTGTAGCCGCCCAGCCCCGTCGATACCTGCAGCGTGGGGAGATACGATCCACGCGCAGCCTTGACGCCGAGCCGCGCCGACTCATCGCGGGTGCGCGCAGCCTCGAGCGCCGGATTGTCCGCGCGCGCCAGCGTGAGCACCGAGTCCACGGTGAACGTCGGCATCTTCACGGGATAGGTGGTGGTCAACCGGCTGTTCTGCGGCGCCTCCACTCCCATGTGCTGAAAGAGCGTGAGCCGGTCGATCGCGACCTGATTCTTCGCCTTGATGGCCGCAACCTGCTGTTTGCCGAGATTCACCTCTGCCTTCGACACGTCGAGCGAGATCCCCGAGCCCACCGCGAGCTTGGCCTTGGCCAGCTCCAGTGCGGTCTGCGCATTCGTGATCAGCGAGTCCTCGAGCTGCGCCTTCGCCTGATCGCCGAGCACCGTGAAGTAGTCCTGCGCGATCTGCGATCGCACGGTGGAGACGGAGCTGGTGACGTCGGCATCTGCCGCGCGCACGTTCGCCGACTCGATCTTCGGATTCAGGAAAGTGCTCGTACCGATGTTGTACGTCAGCCCGATGAAATATGACGACTGCTCCGAGTTCGACCCATTGCCGAATGTGAAGCCGTTGCTCGCGAGCGTATTACCCTGTGCCAGGTAGAGCCCCTGGAGCTGCGCATCCGCGCGGGGCAGCAGAGCGCCGTACGCCGCCTTGCGCTTGGCGACCGCGGTGCGCCGCGCCTCCACGATCTGGAGGTGATCGGGGCTGTTCTTGGTGGCGATGGTCATGGCCTGCTCGAGCGAAAGCTCAGGGCCGCCGGTGGAGTCCACCGCCTGGGCACGAGCGCTCGAGAATGGCAGCACTACAGCCACGGTGCCCAGGGCGACCGTGACGACTGACGTGAATCGCATCGTTTCTTGTCCTCGTGTTCGAAGTCACGCCCAATACGGCCCGGGCGGTCACGAGGTTTCAGAAATGAGCCCGGCGTGGCTACCGCGGCAGCTCGTCCCTCGTAGCCGTGATGTTGCCGCCGTCGAGCTGAACCTTGAGCACGCGCCCCTGCGTATCCGCCCACACCTGCCGCGTGCCGCCAGACGGCTCCTGAATGGTGTAGTGCCGAGCCTCCACGGACGTCGTGCCAACGCGCACCTGCTCATTTCCGCCGGCCTGGATGCGCATGGTCTCCTGCAGGTTTCGGCGCGGAATCACGACCGGGATGGTCGCAGAGCCGCCGCGCGCGCGCTGCACGAGAAAGTAGTACTGATGGAAGATGTCGTCGTCGAGAATTAGCGCCCCATCGGACACGATGTACTCCTTGGACGATTCGCCCTTGGGACTCTTGAGCTGCGCACTGAAGCGTCCACCGCCGATGCGTCCACGCAGCCGCTCCACATTCGCCCCGGTGCGCACCTCCACTTCATAGGCGAGCGGCGAAAACGACGTATCGGTGCGAAGCGCCGGCGCGAGACGCTCTGTGTCGAAGGTCACAGTGGCGTTCGCGACCACCACGTCACCGCCCGGGCCGCGCGTGCGCCGAATGGTGAACGATTCCTGTCCGATGCGGTCGGAGGGGCGCGTGCCGCCACGAGTGATGGTGAACGTGCCCTCATCCACGGTGGTAACCTGGGCAGGGGCAAGGCTCGGCAGCGCGAGCGAGAGCGCGACGACCAACGAGAGTGTGCGCATGTCGGAAATATGATACCCGCGGCGCAAGGAAGAGTTCATTCGTCCAGTGCGGGGGTGAGGAAAATTCGCTCGCTGATGCGTTGCCGTATGCGCTCGTACATCGCGCGTCCCTTTTCGGCAGTGGCGAGCGAGGGGCGGCCGATCGACCCCGCGCTCTCCTTCGGGACGCGCAGATGTCCGCGACGGTAACGCCGCAGCTGCTCGGGAGTCAACATGTAATCCTGCGCCCACTCCATGCGCACGAGCTCCGGCGCGAGATACAGCATCAGCGAGGTGTCCGCCTCATCGCCGTGCATGTGCTCCGTCTGTCCCTCGAGCAGATCGCCCAGCGGAATCGCGTACAGGTCGACCACGCGCACTCGCGCCTCGCGGGTGACGACGGTGCTCAGCGCATCCTGATGCGGATCGTGATCGTGCGCGGTGATGAGGATAAATTCCCGGAAGCCGCACCCTTCCCACGACGCGAGGAGATCGTTGAGCATGCGATGCAGCGTCTTCCGCCGCATCGACGAGTTCCCGACTGCCTTGCGCGCCGACTCGACGTTCACGCCATATTCGACCGTGGGCGCGCGCAGCACTTTGTACTTGTCCGACAGATCGTCGCATAGCTGCTCGGCGATGATGGTCGCACAGCCCAGCGGGAGGTGAGGGCCGTGCTGTTCACAGGTGCCCACCGGGATGATGAGGCGCGGGTCGCTCGCCAGAATCTCGGCCACGGCGCCCGGTGCGGTGTATTTGAGCAACTGCGCCCCTGTCGCGGGCGGGTGGAGGGGAACGGTCATCTCGGACAGGAATGAAGTGAACGTGACATCGCGAGCGGCGCCCCGCACCGAGCTCCCGATTCGCGTGTGGACGCTCGTCGCGGGCGTGGCGCTCGTGGCCGGGGGCTCGTGGCTGCGCACCCCGAGCGTAGGCTACCTCGCTTTCACCATTGCCGCCACGGTTGCGACCCTTGGAATCGCGCTGTTGTGGGGACGTGGCGCGCGCCGATGGGCCATCGCGACTGCTGCCGCGCTCGGCGCGTTCGCCGTGGTGGCCACGAGCTCGCAACGCGATCTCACGCGAATCGATACCAACTGGCCGGCGTACCGAGCACTCGTGGTCGAGCGGGGACGCGCCCAGTTTCAGCGCGAGATCGCCCAATCGCTGGTGGAGCTTCAGACGAAGGCGCGTCTTGCGCTCGACGCACCCAAGGACGCGGAAGATGCGTTCGCGCACTTTCGGACGCTGATGGCGGGCGCTCCCGAGCAGGGGATCGTGCTCTACGATCACAGCCTGCCGTTCGCCTGGGGTGGACGGCTCGTCGTGCCGCCCGATTCGGCGCGTGGCGGCGTCGGCGCGCTGCACACCCCGTTCTACACGGTGCTCTACGCGGTGATGTCGCGCGGGCCACGGCAGGCGGTGGCGACTGCCGTGGCCTACGCAGAGCCGCCGGCGGACCAGCTCGTGCCGGCGATCGGAAATCGCATCGCGCGCGAGCTGGGGCTGCACGCCTTCGACGTGACGGCGCGCGGCGACGGCTCGAGCGCCGATGCATTCGTGGTGCTCTCCCCCAACCGAACCGACACGCTGCTCGTTGCGCACACCGTTGCACCGGGCGAAGCGGAAGCGCGGCTCACGACGCTCGTGCGCGTGCGTCTCACGGGAGCGATTTTCCTCGCGATCGCCTTCACCTTTTTTCTGATCGCGCTCTGGCGGCGCCAACGGTCGCTACTCGGCCGACTCGTGCCGCTCGCCGTCGCGTTAGGACTCTTGGCGCTCATGCCGCTGAATTCCTTTTCGGGGAACGGCGTGCTTTTTGACCCGACGGTCTACTATGCGGAGGTAGGCGGACCGTTCACCGCATCCGTGGGCGCGCTCGGCGCGACTGCGATGATCGTGCTGCTGGCGCTCCTGCTCACGTTGCGCCGCGGGTTGCGCCTTACGCGCCGATGGATGGCCATCCCGATCGTCGTCGCGATCCTCGCCGCATCGCCGCCACTTCTCCGCGCACTCGGCGCCGGCGTCTCGCCGCCGCCGAGCGGCGTGGCTGTGGAGCTCTGGCTCGGATGGGAGATCGCGCTCTTTCTCGCAGCAGCCACGCTCTTCATCGGACTTGCGGCGGTTGCGAGCGCGGGACTTGGCACGCGGCGACTCTTTCCCCCGTGGTTTGCACCCGTCCTCGCGACACTCACCGCTGCAATTGCGCCGCTCGTGTTGCACGCGCCGGGCACGTGGCCCACCTGGTATCGCGTGCTCTGGATGGCAGTGATCGCGACGCTCGCGCTCACGTGCTCGCACCGGCGGCTCGTGCTCGTGGCGGGAGGCGTGGCCGCTCTCGTGGCGACGACGCTCACGTGGGGCGCGGGCGTGCGCGGGCGCGCGACACTCGCCGATCGCGATGTCGCCGGACTCGCGATCGTCGATCCCGACATCGTGAGCGTGCTGCAGCGGCTTGGCGCGGACCTGTACGACTCACCGGTCGCGCGCACCGAAGCGGAGCTCGCGAAGCGGTACATGCGCTCGGATCTCGTGGGCAGCGGCTATCCGGTAGATCTCATGAGCTGGACACCCGAAGGGCTTCCGACCGCAGAGGTGACACTCGATCAGCTCACGCCACCGGTTCGGGCCGTGGGCGAGATTGCCGCGAACGCACGCGCCACGGGCACGACGCAGCTGCAATCCGTGCTCGGCGTTCCGGGAGTGTTCGTGGTGCTCGCCGTACCGCATCCGGACAGCTCGGTGACGAGCGTGGTCGTCGCCCCGCGCACGCGTCTCATCGCCACCGATCCGTTCGCGCCGCTGCTCGGGCTCGAGGATCGCGAGACGGGCGAGCCGCCATACAGCGTTACGCTCGTGGAGCAGCAGCCGGGTGAGAATCTCGCCATAAGCGGCACCCGATGGTATCGCGACGAGAACGAGATGCACGGCGACCACATCGTGCGCACGTCGCAGGGCCCGATGCGCGCGCACATCGAGGTCGAGCTCCGTTCGCTCGGCGTGCTCCTGCAGCGCGGCGCGCTCGCCGTCATGATCGATCTCGTGCTCCTGTTCGCGCTATGGATGATCGCGGCGCTTCCCGATGGGCGTGTGCTCAACCGGCTGCGCGTAGGCGTGCGGCGGTGGGGCACGAGCTATCGGTCGCGACTCACGGTCGTGCTCTTCGCCTTCTTCGTGATACCCGCGCTCGCCTTCGCGTTGTGGAGCTACGAGCGTCTCCGCACCGAGGATCGTCAATCGCGCGATCTGGTGCTGCGCGAGGCGCTGCGCGGCATCTCGACCGACGAAGAGGCGCGGAGAGGCGCGTCGCTCGTGGGGCACACGGACATTCCACTACTGCTCTATCGCGACGGCGAGCTCAGTGGGGCGAGCCAGCCGCTCTTCGACGCGCTCGCGCCGATGGGCGCATATCTCCCGCCGTCCGCGTACGCCAGCCTCGCCGCAGGGCACGAAGTGTACGCGAGTCTGATGGAGCAGGTCGCGGGCGGTCCCGCGCTGTTCGGATTTCGGATCTCGATGAACGGGAATGGGGAGCGGTACGTCATCGGCGCGCCGGCGCGCGGTACGGAAGCGATCCTCGATCAGCGGCGGCGCGATCTCGGCGTGCTCGTCGCGTGTGCCACGGTGCTCGGTGCGCTCGCCGCGCTCGCGCTGAGCCAGGCGGCATCGCGCTCGCTCGCGGAGCCGATCGGCGCGTTGCGTGTGGCCGCGCTCGCGATCGCGCGCGGAGAGCGCGAGCCGCCGCTCGCCACGCGTGCCCCGGACGAGTTCCAACCCGTGTTCTCCGCGTTTCGGCGCATGGCCGCCGATCTCGGCGAGAGTCGCGCCGCGCTCGAAGCCGCGCAGCGGCGCACCGCCGCGATTCTGCGGAACGTCGCGAGCGGCGTCGTGGCGCTCGATGCAGACGACGTGATCACGCTCGCAAATCCGCGCGCCGAGATAATGCTCGATCGGCCGCTGCCACCCGGGCTCGCGGCCGGGGGACTGGGCGCGGAGACGGCGCGCCGCCTGCGGGCCTTCGCCGAGGGAGAGATGGAGGAGGAGGAGTTCGAGCTGACGGTGCACGGTCGGCAGCTGCAGGCGCGGTTGACCCGGCTCTCGGCTGGCCGCGGCGGGACGGTGCTCACGCTCGATGACATCACCGAGCTCGCGCGCGCTCAACGCGTGCTTGCCTGGGGCGAAATGGCACGACAGGTGGCGCACGAGATCAAGAATCCACTCACGCCGATTCGGCTGGGCGTGCAACACCTCAAGCGCGCACACGCGGATGCCCGCGCGGACTTCGACACGATTCTGGAGACGAACGCCGAACGCATTCTCGCCGAGATCGACCGGCTCGATGAGATCGCGCGCGGGTTCAGCAGATATGGGATGGGGCCGTCCGAGCTGCAAACGGCGGAGCCGCTCGACGTGAGCGCGATCGTGCGCGATGTGGTCGAGCTCGAGAAGCTGGGCGAGGGAAGCGTGAGCTGGCGCACGACCGGAATCGACGGAGCGGTGACGGGTTACGCGCGCGAGGACGAGCTGCGTGAGGTCGTGCTGAATCTGCTCGAGAATGCGCGTTTCGCGGGCGCCACGTGGGTGGAGGTGCGCGTCGATGGCGACGGCGAGCGCGTGGCGATCGCGGTGCGCGACAACGGGAGTGGCATCCCGGCCAGCGTGCAAGCGCGACTCTTCGAGCCTCATTTCTCCACGCGCACGCGAGGGAGTGGCTTGGGATTGGCGATCAGCCGGCGACTCGTGGAGAGCTGGGGCGGGGAGATCGCGGTGGCGAGTGTGGAGGGTGAGGGAACCACCGTGCGCATCGTTCTCCGCGGGAGCGCTCAGGGATTATCTTGAACCGCATGGAGAACAGCAGCACAAACAGCGCGACCGCGACGCTCCCACCCGCGGACATCGGCGATCAGATCAATGCGCGCATCCTCGCGATCTCCGAGGATCGCATAGCGGGCTTTCTCGAGGATCCGTTCGCGGAGATCGCGCGGCTCTCGGGCGTGAGCGAGGCCGTGGTGCACGGGCGGATTCGCGCGATGCTGCGTGCGGGGACCATCCGCCGCGTGCGCCAGACACTCATGGCGACGAATCTCGCGCCAGGCGCGCTCGTGGCCTGGCGCGTGCCCGAAGAGAAGCTCGATGAGGCGTTCGAGTATTTCGTGCACGACGATCCCTTTTCCGGGCACGTCGTGATCCGCTCGACGGACGGTGCGACGCAGGGCTCGAGCTACCGGCTCTGGACCACGCTCAAGGTGCCGCAGGGATATTCGCGGGCGAAGCACTGTGCGCTTCTCGCCGAGCGCGTGGGGGCGACCGCGTTTCGCGTGATGCCGGCGAAGCGGCTCTTCGCGCTCGGCGTGGGGCACGTGCGGCGGAAGGGAATGACGCCGGGCTCGCGCTCCGAGGAGCCCGGGCGCGTGATGGACACGAACATCGTGGAGTTGTCGGAGCTGGAGTGGCGAGTGCTCGAGCCGCTCAAGCGAGAGCTCGCGATCGAGGAGATCGGGCCGGAGCCGTGGCGCGCGCGGGCGAACGAGGCCGGCGTGTCGTACGATGAATTCCTGAAGGTGGGTCGCGGGCTCGCGGAGCGCGGCGTGATCGGACGCTTCTCCACCTTCCTCGAGCATGTGAAGCCGGGCGCGGACGGAGTGCGCGTGACGCGCTACAACGCGCTCTTTCACTGGCGCGTGCCGCCCGGGCGCGAGATCGAGGCGGGGAAGGAGGTGGGTCGTCATCACATTCTCACGCATGCATATTGGCGTGAGGGTGGCGAGGAGTTCGCGCACGTGAACATCATGGCCGTGGCACACGGCATGGACAAAACGCTCGTGCTCGAGCACAAGGCGGCGATCGATGCGCATCTGGAGGAGGCCGGGATTCCGGTGAGCTACACGAATGTCTTCTGGGGCGGCCGAAGCGAGATCAAGCCGTCGGAGATCGCACCGGGCGCGTACGTCGCGTGGTGCCGGTCGATCGGAGTGGATCCTGCGTCCATGCGCGCGGATGCGAGAGAGGAGCCGGCCGCCTCGTGAGTCTGCTCGGCATGCGTGCGCTCGTGGTGGGCGGCGCGATGATCATGGCGTGTCAGAGCGCGAGCGACGCACGCGCGTCCCGCACGACTGATTCGGCGAAAGCGGCGGGATCGGCGAAGGCGCGCGGTGCGCTCGCGAGTCGCGACTCCTTGTCGGCATTCACGGTGCCGGCGCAATGCGCGAGGGGGTCGGTGCCGATTCCGCAGAAGGCCGCGCCCGCGACCGTCGCACGGGCTCCGCGCACCAAGTCGGACAGCGCGAAGATCGCGCACGAGGATTCGATTCACGTCGCATCCGCGAGCGGAGATTCGGTGCGTATCGTGGGCGCGTGGCGCGACTCTACGGCGAGCGCGCGTGGCTCGCGCGCCGAGTCGCCGTCGGCCGCGACGACGGCGGATACCACGGTGACCCGCGCGCCAACGCCCAAATCGGCGCAAGAGGCGCGCGCGGATTCGATCGTCCGCGCACGTGCGACGGCGCGCGCGAAGGCGCATGCCGACTCGATGGCGGCAATCGCGCTGCTCACCGATTCGGCGGCGACGCGGCGGCTCCCGGGCTCGCTATTTCCGGGCTGCCGCGTGGTCGCGTACTACGGCAACCCGATGTCCAAGCGCATGGGCATCATGGGCGAGATCAAGCCCGACTCGATGCTGGCGCGCCTGGCGAAGCAGGCTGCGG
>DASXQD010000503.1:0-2396 GCA_036493195.1 Gemmatimonadaceae bacterium
AATTGCGGGAACGTGGGCTTCGCGATTCACGCCGCCCAAGCCTTCCGCGATGTTGTAGACGATGTCCGGCTGAGTCGCCCGCAGGCGCTCGGGGAAATCGGCGTTCGCCTCGAGGCGGACCACTTCGCCGCGCGCGCTGAGCGCCTGCTCGACGGCGTTGATGGTTTCCGCGCTGTCCCACTCCGCGAACTCATCGTCCACGCTTGCGGCCGCGACGCCGCCGGCCGGCGCGCCCGACCATTTGGACTGAGAGTTACTGGGAGGCTCTTCGTCGGGACGCGCATCCTCGGCGCCGTCCTCGAGACGAAGAGCAGGTACTTCAGGCTTCTGATTGTAGGCGAACCCGATTCGTGTCATCCGATCCTGCTTGAGGACAGACAATTCCGCTCGAACACTCGCCGCCACCCACCGCGCTGACCCTCTCGTTCATTCACGCGCATCTCGCGAAGATCGTTCACGCTGCCCCTTTCTCTACGTGCAAACGTGATGCCTGTTTCGCGGGTGCGAGCAAAATAAGAGTGAACGAAAAGCAGCGCAATGATTTTTCCCTTGTGCGATCAGAAAATTTCACACTTTGTGAAATCCGACTCGCGCCGCTTCGCGCCGATCCTCGCCGACATAGATCTCGAAGTCCGAGAAGAATCCCGGCGCCTCTGAGGTGAGCAGCCGGAGCGCTGCGACCGCCAGCCGCCGAATCTCCAGCTCCGCGCCCTCGCTCGACCGCAGCTCGAGCATCGTCCGCCACGCTCGCGCGTTCGCCGTCACCACGATCTTGGTCTCGGTGGAGTTCGGCAGCACGCCGCGCGCAGCCTCCCGCGCCATCTTCCGACGATGGACTTTGTCGCCCACCCATGCGTAACGCTCCATGAGCTGCTCCACGAGCGCGATGTAGCTCGCGAGCGCGCCATCCACCTGGCTACGCCACGCTCTCTCGAGTGCCTCGTCGCCGGCCACCGCGGGCGGCACGACGAAGCTCGCCTCCTTCTCGTCGACGTAGCGCTGTGAGAGCTGGGAGTAGGCGAATCCCGCCCGGTGGCGCACCAGCTCGTGGGTGAGCGAGCGGCTCACGCCCTCGAAGAGCAGCGAATAGTTCGCGTGCTCGAGAACGCTCCCGTGTCCCTGCTTCTTGATGTTCTCCAGATAATCCCGCGTCGTCCGGTTCGCGGGATTTCTCTGGCTCATGTAGCAGAGGCGACCGGCGAATTCGGCGAGCTTCTCGCCGGGCGTGCTCTCACCGAGCCAGGCGACGCCCAGGTGCTCGGGTGCAGTGAAGGCTGGCTTCGCGAGGATGCTGATGCGCGGCTCGTAGTAGTACACGGATCTCCGAGAGAGGGCTGGAGCGGCTCAGTGGCCGCGAATCATCGAGAGTCGAAAGGTGCTCCACGCTCGATCGCGCTCGATCGAGTCGAGCGCGCTGCGAGCGTCGGGCGGGAGTGGCGGAAGCTGCGGGTCGTACTTCACGTCGCCGATCGGTTGAGCGCCCGTGGGCACCTTTACGCCGGGATTGAAAATATTTTGCGGGTCGAACGCGCGCTTGACCAGCGCGAAGAGCTCCAGCGAGTGCGCGTCCCACACCCGCTCGAGCAGCGGCGTGCGCAGACGCCCGTCGCCGTGCTCGCCCGTGAGCGTGCCGCCCAGCTCCGCGGCGAGAGACGTCACCTCGTCGAGAATCGCGCGCACGGTGGCGCGCCACTCGGGATTTCGGACGTCGATCAGCGGATTCACGTGAACGTGCGAGTCGCCGGCATGGCCGAAGATGACACCGCGCACGCCGTGCCGCGCGAGAATCTCCCGGACCCCGCGCACGTACTGTGGCAGACGCTCGGGCGGCACCGCCGCATCCTCGATGAATTGCATCGACTTGAGGGAAGGCGAGAGCCGGTTCAGAATCGGGCTCGCGGCATGACGCAGCGCCCAGAGCCGCGCCTCGCTTTCCGAATCGAGCGCGAGCGTGACGTGTGTCGCCCCGCACGACTTCATCGCCTGTTCCATCACCTTGGCCGCAGCCGTCGCAGACCGCGTGTCGCCGGCCTCGATCTCGATCAGGAGCACCGCCTCGCTCGCGCCATCGATCGCGACGGGCGCTGGCCCGCTCCGCGCCACCTCGATGAACGTGCGGTCGAGCAGCTCGCACGCGCTCGCGCCGCCGACTCGCGCACGTGTGGCGCCATCCACGGCCTGCTCCAGCGTCGCGAACTCCGCCACGAGGCTGCTCGTGGCGTCCGGAAGCGCCGACAGCGAGAGCTCGATACCGACGAACAATGCGAGCGTTCCCTCACTCCCGACCAGAAGATCGACCAGCTCGCCGCTTCGAGCGTAGTCGGCGAGCGCATATCCGGAGGAGTCCTTGCGCACCCCGGGGTGCGCGAGCACGCGTGCCGGCGATGCGAGGATCG
>DASXQD010000504.1:0-2834 GCA_036493195.1 Gemmatimonadaceae bacterium
ATGCATTCGGCGTGCATAAATTCGCGATAGGAGTTCTGGGCGCCAGTGGATACGCAGGACGCGAGCTGTGCGAGCTCGTCGCCCGGCATCCGCGCGCGCGGCTGGCGTTTGCAACGGCCAACGACAGGCAGGGCGCGCGCATCCGATTCGGCCGGCAGGAGATGGCCTTCGTCGCGGCGGAGGAAGCGCGACTCGGGGAAGCGCAGCTCGTGTTCAGCGCATTGCCGCATGGAACGTCGGCGCCATGGGTGCGCGCGGCGCACGAGGCCGGTGCAAAGGTGGTCGATCTCTCCGCCGATCTGCGCCCGGGAACCGGGAGCGAGCATTCGGGATGCGTGCCGTACGGGCTGACGGAGCTCGCGCGCGCGCGCGTGCGCGAGGCGGAAATCGTGTCGAATCCCGGCTGCTATCCGACGGTCACGCTGCTCGCGCTTCTACCACTGCTCGCACGCAGGCTCGTTGCGCCGGGAGCGACGATCGTCGTGAACGCGGCCAGCGGCGTGACCGGAGCGGGCTTTGCGCCGAAGCGTGAGCTCATGTTCGCCGAAGTCGCCGAAGACTTTCGTCCGTACGCCGTCGGCAACGAGCACCGGCATCTCGCCGAAATGCGCGCGGTGCTCGCGTCACTCGACTGCGATGCGGAGCTGATCTTCACGCCGCACCTCCTTCCGGTCGCGCGCGGAATCCTGGCGACGATCACAGTGCCCCTCGCCTCGCCGCTGGTGGATGTGCTCGAGCCATGGCGCGCGCACTTTCTGAACGAGCCATTCATCGAGGTGAGCGACGGGATTCCAGCGCTTCGCGATGTCGTGCATCGGAACGTCGTTCGAATCACCGCCACCATGGCCGCAGGTATGCGTACGCCGACGGCCATCATCGTCGCAGCGATCGACAATCTCGTAAAAGGCGCGGCGGGACAGGCGCTGCAGAATGCGAATCTCCTTCTGGGGCTCGAGGAGACGACGGGACTTCCCGCATGACGCGTGTCATCAAGGTCGGCGGACGCGTGCAGCGCGATCCCGGGCTCGCCGCAGCACTCGCGAGGCTCTGGTCTTCTGCACCCGCGAGCTTCTGCGTGGTGCACGGCGGCGGCGAAACCATCTCGGCGCTGCAGAAGCAGCTGGGCGGCGCGCCGCGATTCGTGAACGGTCGGCGCGTCACGACGAACGAGGACATCCAGGTGCTGAGAATGGCGCTCTCGGGCCTCGCGAACAAGCGACTCGTGGCATCTCTCTCTGCCGAGGGAATTGCCTCGGTCGGAATTTCGGGTGAGGACGGCTCGTTGCTCGTCGCACGTGCGATGAACGCGGCGGTGCTCGGTCGAGTCGGCGAGGTCGCGCAGGTGAACGATGCGCTCGTGCGCACGCTGCTCGCGTCGGGCTTTCTCCCCGTAATCTCCCCAGTTGCACAGGATGGCGCATCGGCAAGTGGAGACGCGCTCAACGTGAATGCGGATGATGCAGCGGCGGCGATCGCCGCATCGCTCGATGCCGAGGAGCTGCTGCTCATTTCCGATGTGCATGGAGTGCTCATCGATGGAGTGACGGCGACCTCGCTGAGCGCCGACGAGGCTGCGTACGCGATCGAGACTGGTGCCGCTACCGAAGGGATGGCGACGAAGCTGCGCGCGTCGCTGGATGCAATGCGCCGGGGCGTGCCGCAGGTACGCATCGGCGCCCTCGACGCGCTCATGGATCCAACGCTCGGCACCACGCTTCTCGCGATACCGGAGCTTGCGTGACATCACTTCCGGTATTGATGGCGGCAACGCCATCCTCGGAGCGCGATCGCGAGTCGCCAGCGCTCATGCGCGTCTACCATCGCGCTCCGCTCGAGATCGTTCGCGGGGAGGGCGTGCGGCTGTTCGATGCGGCAGGCCGCGGATATCTGGATTTCGCGAGCGGGATCGGCGTCAACGCGCTCGGCTACAAGGACAGAGGGGTCGCGGATGCAGCGCGACACGCGCTCGAGAGCGGCCTGTTTCACACATCGAATCTCTATCACTCGGCGCCCGGCAGGAAACTGGCGGAGGCGCTCGTCGCGCGCTCGTTCGCCTCGAGTGTCTTCTTCTGCAATTCGGGCGCGGAGGCAAACGAGGGCGCGTTCAAGTGCGTGCGTCGATGGGCACGCGAAGTTGGTGGAGCGGACAAGCACGAGATCATCGCGCTGCGCGGCGGCTTTCACGGGCGACTCTTCGCGACGCTCGCCGCGACGGACCGGCCGCAATATCGCGCGCCCTTTCGTCCGCTCGCAGGAGGCATCGCGATCGCCGAGCGGGACATTCGCGAGCTGTCGCGACTGCTCGATCCGGACACGGTTGCGGCGGTGATCGTCGAGCCGGTGCAAGGTGAGGGAGGTGTGCGCGTGCTCGACGCGGAGTTTCTCAACGCATTGCGAGAGCTCACGCGCGAGCGAAAGGTGGCGCTCATCTTCGACGAAGTGCAGTGCGGGCTGGGACGAACGGGCTGGCTCTTCGCGTACGAGCGCACGGATGTGGTGCCGGACGTGGTGACGCTCGCGAAACCACTGGCGGGCGGATTACCGATGGGTGCGATCCTCGTCAGCGCGGAGGTTGCGACGGCGATGCGGCCGGGCGATCACGGTTCGACGTTCGGTGGTGGCCCGTTCGTCGCGACCGTGGCCGGGCACGTGTTCGAGCGGCTGTCGGATCCGGCGCTGCTTGCGCGCGTGCGCGAGAACGGAGCGTGGCTGGGCGACTCACTGCGCGCGCTCGCGGCCCGGCGCGATGAGATTCGCGCGGTGCGCGGTGTCGGATACATCTGGGGACTCGACGTGACGCGACCTGCAGGCGAGATCGCCGAGAAAGCGCGTGC
>DASXQD010000505.1:0-3079 GCA_036493195.1 Gemmatimonadaceae bacterium
TCGCGGCAAAATATTCGGCGACGAGATCGACGAAGAGCGCCCCGGACGCGGAGCTCATGTCCTCCTCGAGTGCCTGGAGTGCGGCGGCGGAGGGATCCAGCTGTGGGGACACGCGAACACTCGTGACGGTGAGGGTCGGAAGGGATGATTCGACGATTTCGCGGAAATCTACTCAGGAGGAAGCAGCGGTCGCGGACAGCGCGTGGCGACCGACACGCCGCCGATGCATCAGATTTCAGCACGAGAGTCGCTCGGCGATCGCAGTCGCCCCACTCTTGCATTGCACCAACCCGGATGCCCGTCCGATGCGCAGCACAAGGAGACCGACAATGCAGACAGCTCACCTCACCATTTTTCCGCGCCGCGCTGTCCTACGCTGCCTCGTGCTCGCGCTCGCGGTGGCATCGCTCGGATGCAGAACCGGCCACGCGGCTCGCGATGCGAACGGTGGCACGTTGCGCACGACGATCGATGTGCAGAACGAGGATTTCAACGACATGACGGTGTACGTGCTGGCGAATGGCGCGCGTACCAGGCTCGGGATCGCTCCCGGCAACAAGACCACCGTGCTGACGATCCCCGCCTATCTCCTCGACGGAGTTCCGGTCATGCGCTTCGTCGCCGACCCGATTGGCGGTAATCGCACACCGGTGAGCGAAGAGGTGAACGTGAATCCCGGCGACGAGCTCGTCATGGTCATCCAACCGGGTGGCTGACCACCGGATGGCAAAACCGAATCCGTATTCGCGCGCTGCGCCGGTGAAGGACTCC
Source organism: Gemmatimonadaceae bacterium (assembly GCA_036493195.1). Classification (GTDB taxonomy): domain Bacteria; phylum Gemmatimonadota; class Gemmatimonadetes; order Gemmatimonadales; family Gemmatimonadaceae; genus FEN-1250. The sequence goes on from DASXQD010000505.1 coordinate 772, forward strand.
ACCGGCTTTGTGCACGTGCGCGGCGCCCGCGAGCACAATCTCAAGAACATCGACGTGGAGATTCCGCGCGACGCGCTCGTCGTGTTCACGGGCGTATCGGGCTCGGGAAAGTCCTCCCTCGCATTCGGAACGCTCTACGCGGAGGCGCAGCGCCGCTATCTCGAGTCGGTGTCGCCTTATGCGCGCCGCCTCTTTCATCAGATGGCCGTGCCCGAAGTGGATGAAGTCGACGGTCTGCCGCCCGCCGTCGCGCTCCAGCAGCAACGCGGATCTCCGACCACGCGCTCCTCGGTGGGCAGCGTCACCACGCTGTCCAACCTCCTGCGCATGCTCTACTCGCGCGCGGGACAGTATCCACCGAGGCAGGAGCATCTCGAAGCGGAGGCGTTCTCGCCGAACACACCCGCGGGCGCGTGTCCGCGCTGTCACGGGCTCGGGCGCGTGTACGAGGTGACGGAGCACACGATGGTGCCGGACGACTCACTCACGATTCGCGAGCGCGCGATCGCCGCGTGGCCCACCGCGTGGCAGGGGCAGAACCTGCGCGACATTCTCGTCACCATGGGCTACGACGTCGACAAGCCGTGGCGCGAGCTCCCGAAGAAGGATCGCGATTGGCTGCTCTTCACGGATGAGCAGCCCACCGTGCCCGTCTACGCAGGCTACACGCCCGCCGAGGTGCGGCGCGCACTCAGGCGAAAGGAGGAGCCGAGCTACATGGGCACCTTCACCGGCGCGCGCAAGTACGTGCTCCAGACTTTTGCCAACACCGAGAGCGCATCGATGAAACGGCGAGTCTCGCAATACATGGAGAGCGCCGAGTGTCCGCTTTGCCATGGGAGGCGGCTGCGGCTCGAGTCGCTCTCGGTGACCTTCGCCGGCTACGACATTGCGGACATTTCTGCGCTCCCGCTCAAGAAGCTCGCGCAGATCATGCAACCGTATGCGGATGGCAACGCGGCCGGACACAAGAAGATCGAGGCGCAGCATCCCGAGAAGGCGCTGGTGACGCTCCGGATAGCGCAGGACCTGTGCGCCCGCCTGTCGGTGCTCCTCGACCTTGGCCTCTCGTACGTCTCGCTCGGGCGCAGTACGCCAACGCTGTCGCCAGGCGAGCTCCAGCGCCTGCGCCTCGCCACGCAGGTGCGCTCGAATCTGTTCGGCGTCGTGTACGTGCTCGACGAGCCCTCCGCCGGGCTGCATCCTGCGGACACCGAGGCGCTGCTGGTCGCACTCGAGCGGCTGAAGGCGTCCGGCAACTCGCTGTTCGTCGTCGAGCACGATCTCGACGTGATTCGCTGCGCCGACTGGATCGTGGATGTCGGTCCGGCGGCGGGCGAGCACGGTGGCCGTGTGCTGTACAGCGGACCTCCGGCGGGGCTCGAGCACATCGAGGCGTCGCAAACGCGCAGGCATCTCTTCGGCAACTACGTGCTCGCCGCTCGCACGCCGCGCATCCCCGCGGCATGGCTCGAGCTCGAGGACGTCACGCGCAACAATCTCTACGAGCTCGACGTGCGCTTCCCAATCGGCGTGTTCACCACCGTCACCGGAGTCTCGGGCTCCGGAAAATCCAGTCTCGTGAGCCAGGCGCTCGTCGAGCTCGTCGCGGCGCAGCTCGGACACGAGATCCCCCAGGAAACGGAGGAAGGCGAGGAGCTCGAGCGCTCCGCCCCCGTCACGCTCGGCGGATGCATCACGGCTGGTATGGAGCACATCAAGCGCCTCGTTCGCGTCGATCAGAAGCCCATCGGGCGCACGCCGCGCTCGAACCTCGCCACGTATACGGGGCTGTTCGATCACGTGCGAAAACTCTTCGCAGCCACGAAGGCCGCAAAGGCGCGCCACTACGATGCCGGGCGATTCTCCTTCAACGTCGCCAAGGGCCGCTGCGAAACGTGCGACGGCGAGGGCTTCGTGATGGTCGAGCTGCTGTTCCTGCCGAGTGTGTACGCACCCTGCCCCACCTGTCATGGCGCGCGCTACAACGCGAAAACCCTCGAGATCCAGTACCGCGGAAAGAACATTGCCGAGGTGTTGGGAATGACGGTGGACGGCGCATGGTCCTTCTTCGATGGCGAGACGCAGCTCGTCCGTTCGCTCGGCGTCGTCCGTGAAGTCGGGCTCGGCTATCTGAGGCTGGGGCAGCCCGCCACGGAGCTCTCGGGCGGCGAGGCACAGCGCATCAAGCTCGCGACCGAGCTGCAGCGCCAGCAGCGCGGCAATACGTTATATGTGCTCGATGAGCCGACCACCGGACTGCACCCGTCGGACGTGGAGAAGCTGATGCTGCAGCTCGATGGACTCG
>DASXQD010000506.1:0-6312 GCA_036493195.1 Gemmatimonadaceae bacterium
CATCATGGACACCGATCCCGTGGTCGGGAAATACACGTACTGGATGCGTGCGTTTGCCTCGTGCAGAATGAGTCCGAAGTCGAGCTCCACCAGCTCAAGATATGGAACGACCTTGGCGAAGTCGTCGGGAGCGAGCTGGCCGAGCAGGCGATTGCGCGTGGCTGGCGCGGCTGTGATCGTGGCGAGGTCTATGGTTTTCATCGTGGGCACTCCGGGGAGCGGTGAAACCGTGCAGCGTCGATGCGGGTCGCCCGGCGTGTGTTTGATACTATGCAAACATATGATTATTAGCAACAGTGTAATGTGCTTTACATCTGCAGCGGGCCTCGCGATGCGATTTGAGAACGAGGCATCTGCAAGCAGGCACGCGAATTAGCCGCAGGCACGCAATTCGAAGGAAAAACGCGCCTTATGCCGATCGAGCTCGAAGCCAGTCAGGCGGGGGAGGGTCTCCCGCACAAATTTGATGGCAATCACCTTCTGGATGGGCTCCCTTCCGGCGAGCTCGATGCATTGCGCCCGCGCCTGGAGCGTGTGCGACCGCGCATGCGGCAGGTGTTGTTCGAACAGTCGGAGCCGATCCAGTTCGCGTACTTCCCTCAGGGCGGAGTCTTCTCCCTGCTCGCGCAGATGCAGGATCGGGGCACCGTCGAAACACTGACCGTGGGCAGTGAGGGGATGATCGGACTGCACGCGGTACTTGGCGCCAGACAAAGTCCAACGCGCGCGATCTGTCAGGTGAGTGGCTGGGCGCTCCGCTTGCCGGTCAATGCGCTGATCGAAGCCGCACCGCGAGATGGAGTGCTGTTCGACCGGCTCATTCGGTATGCACAGGCACGACTGACGGCGCTCTCACGCTCGGTTGCGTGCAACCGGCTGCACTCCGCGCAGCAGCGCTACGCGCGCTGGGTGCTCACCACTCAGGACCGCGTCGGAACGGACGAGTTCCCGATCACTCAGGAGTTTCTCGCGCAGATGCTCGGCGTCACCCGTCCGACGATCTCGCTGGTCGGTCAGGAACTTCAGTCTCTGCATCTGATTCATTATGCGCAGGGACGATTGACGGTCGACGATCGCCATGGGTTGGAGCTCGTCAGCTGCGAATGCTATCGTACGACGCGTCAGGCATTCGAACAGCTGCTCGGCATCGAGCGAGGTGGGTGAGCACGTCCACGGATCCGGGAGCCATCATGGACGATAGCTCGAACAAGCCACGAGCGGATGCGACTGGCTCCTCCGGTCTTCGCAGAACGGAGGCGGAGGACAGCGATCCCGACAACGACGCGCCGACGCGAGAAAAGCAGGAGCGCGAGGCCGCATGGCGACGCGGCCGCGAGCAGAGACGTGAGGGCGCCGCCGGGCACGATCCGGAAGTCGGGCGTGCGAATCCGGAGCTGATGCACCGTGCGTTCGCCGCACTCGCCGAGGGTGTTCGCGACTACGCGGTGTTTCTGATGGATGCGGATGGCATCATCCGCTTTTGGGGCGAGGGCGCGCGGCTGCTCAAACGATGGAGCAAGGAGGAGGCAGAGGGCGCGCATCTCCGACTGCTGTATCTCGAAGGAGGCTCCGAGGATGGATCGGCGGAGGAGCACCTGCGCTCATCGGCGAAGACAGGCGAGTACGTGGGAGAAGGGAACCGTGTGCGAGGAGACGGCACCCTCTTCTGGGCGCGCGTCACTCTCACCGCGCTGAGGGACGAGAGCGGGAAACTGATCGGTTTCGCCAAGGTCGCGGTTGATCTGACGAATCAGCGCCAGATCGATATCGATCGCGCGGTCAGCATGATCACGCGTGCGCGCACGAGGCAGACCGACATGACCGCAGAGATCGAAGTGTTGAAGGAGGAAGTGTCGGTGTTGCGGGATGAGCTGGAGAAACGCGATCAGCCGGAGGCGGGGGACGAGCGGGGGTGAAGGCGCATCGCCGGACGACTTCGCGAACGCGAGTAGTCGAGCTGAATCACGTCCTTCTCCGAACGGTTTGCTCGATGGCGGCGCGCCTCTGTGCCAGCGATGTTTCACCGGCGCGCAAGACTTCATCGCGGATGTTCGCGGGTGCGGTGCGAGGAGAACCGCTGTCGAACGGCGGATGTGGGTCGTATTCGATCGCGAGCTGAATGCGCTGCGCCTCGGAATCTCCAAACAGCTCGGCCGCGAGCACGAGCGCGAAGTCGATTCCCGCCGTGACACCGGCGCCGGTAATGCGATTTCTGTCGCGAACCACGCGTTCGGCCACAGGCGTTGCCCCGAAGAGTGGCAAGAGATCGAGCGACATCCAGTGGGTGGTCGCGCGATACCCTCGTAACAGACCGGCGGCGCCGAGGAGCAGGGCGCCGCTGCAGATGGAGGTGACGTATCGAGCGCTCTCACCCTGCACGCGCAGGATTTCCAGTAACGCTTCATCGGCGAGCAGAGCGTTCACACCCCAGCCGCCGGGGACGCAAATGACATCGAACTGCGGTGCCTCACTAATCACGAGGTCGGGTGTGATCGTCAGACCCCATTCGGTGCGCACAGGCTCGAGTGTGGACGCCAGCAGTGATACGTGTGTGCCCGGCATTCGCGCGAACACTTCGTATGCACCCGTCAGGTCGAGCTGCGTTGCGTTTTCGAACAGCAACATGCCGACTGTGAGCGATGGGTGATTTGTCATTGGGATTGCTTTTTGACTCGCGGGCGGGGAGCGATGAGATTTTCGGGAGGTGCCGAAATCTGATCACGTGACCTCGTAGTGTGAATGCGGAACTTCGCGATCCTGAAGGTGGCTGTTTTGGAACAATCGACGGATTTCGTGCGGGGAGGACTACCGTGGCAAAGCTGATCTACACGGCTATCGCATCGCTCGATGGCTTCGTCGCAGATGCGAACGGCAACTTCGCTTGGGCCGCGCCCGACGACGAGGTGCACGCGTTCATCAACGATCTCGAGCGGCCGATCGGCACGTATCTGTACGGGCGCCGGATGTACGAGACGATGAAGGCATGGGAGCACGCGGAGACGTTCGCCGATCAGCGGCCTGTGATGCAGGACTACGCGAGGATCTGGAAGTCGGCCGAGAAGGTCGTGTACTCGCACACACTCGGGAACGTGTCGAGTGCGCGAACGCGCATCGAGAGGGAGCTGGATATCGAAGCGGTGCGCCGGCTGAAGGCGACTTCGCAGCGCGACATCAGCGTGGGCGGGCCAGAGCTCGCGGGCCACGCGATCGAGGCGGGACTGGTGGACGAGTGCGGGCTGTTTCTGACCCCGATCATCGTCGGTGCCGGCACGCGCGCGCTCCCGAGCGATGTGCGCGTGACTCTGAAGCTGTTGGAAGAGCGGCGCTTCGGAAGCGGCGTGGTGTACGTGCGCTATCGTATCATGCACTGATCTCGCGAAACGCTCGACGATGCTGCATCTATCTCTCGAGGCCACCTGGGAGGACAGAGGCAGTGAAGCAGCTCAGTCGGGACGAATGGGGTGAGCTCAGCCGGCTGCTCGATGAAGCGCTCGACATGGCGCCCGAGCCTCGCGCCGCCTGGCTCGAGGCACAGCGCGACGCGCACCCTCGCGTCATTGCAGATCTCGAAGCGCTGTTGAAACGCGAGAATGCGATGGATGCAGTGGACTTCCTCGGTCCGAGCCACGCACCGGCGATTCCTGCCTCGTCCACACTCGCCGGGCAGTCTCTCGGCGCGTACGTGCTCGAGCGGCCGATCGGCGAAGGAGGCATGGGCTCCGTCTGGCTCGCGCGGAGGAGCGACGGGCGGTTCGAGGGCGAAGCCGCGATCAAATTTCTGAGTCTCGCCGTTGCCGGACCCGTGGGTGAGGCGCGCTTCCGTCGCGAGGGCAGCGTGCTCGCCCGCCTCAGCCATCCGAACATCGCGCGGCTGCTGGATGCGGGCGTGAGTCCGACGGGACTTCCGTATCTCGTTCTCGAATTCATTTCGGGGAAGCCGATCGATGAGTGGAGCGATGCGCACACGCTGTCGGTCGATGGACGCTTGCGACTGTTCCGGCAAGTGCTCGCGGCCGTAGCGCACGCGCACGCCAACTTCATCGTGCACCGCGATCTCAAGCCCGACAACATCCTGGTGACTGACGAGGGTACCATAAAGCTTCTCGACTTCGGGATCGCGAAGCTGCTCGATGAGGATGGCATTTCCGCCCGCGCGGTGACCGCCACGCGCGGAGGAGCCTTCACGTACAAGTACGCCGCACCCGAGCAGATTCAGGGCGAGCCGATCACCACTCGCGCGGATGTCTACTCGCTGGGCGTGATTCTCTACGAGCTACTCGCCGGGCGCCATCCGACGAGCAACAGCTCCATGTCTCCGGCGGAGTACGTCGTCGCAACGTTGACATCCGAGCCATCCCCGATGTCGACGGCGCAAACGAGCGGATCCTTCACGCGGGACGACGCGCTGCGCCACGCGAATGTCCGCGGCACATCGCCAGAGAAGCTGCGCAGTGCTCTAGCCGGTGACCTCGACAACATTGCGGCGAAGGCGCTCAAGAAAAATCCGGCCGAGCGGTATCAAACCGTCGAGGCGATGGCCGAGGACATCAGGCACTACCTGAATCACGAGCCGGTGAGTGCGCGGGCAGATTCGTTTTCCTATCGGACAAGAAAGTTCGTCCGGCGAAATCGCGTGCCGGTTGCACTCGGTGTCGTCGCGATGCTGGGGCTCGTTGGCGGTGTCATGCGCGAGCGTCAGCTGCGGGCGCGTGCGGAGTCGGAGGCCAGAAAGGCCGTTGCGGTGGAGTCGTATCTGGTCGGCATCTTCGGGGCGGCGGATCCCTTTGCGCAAAGCGCGGGAAAGCCCAGCGATGTCACCGCGCGGGCACTCCTCGACAGAGGCGCCGAGCGCGTGGACACGTCACTCCTGGACCAGCCCGAGGTTCGTGCCGAGCTTCGCGGCGCGCTCGGCAGCGTGTATGCGAACCTCGGCGTCTACGACAAGGCAGCTCGCGAGCTGCGACAGTCGCTGACCACCCGACAGTCGCTGTACGGCCCGAACAACGCCACGGTCGCGGAAACGATGGACCAGCTCGGCGAAGTGTTCGTGCAGATCGACAGCCTTCCGGAAGCGGACACGCTGCTTCGCGGTGCGCTCGCAATTCGGCGCAAGCTGTTCGGCGAGGAGAACGAGGCCACGGCAATGAGCCTCCTGCATCTCGCGATACTCCTGCAGGATCGTGACGACTTCACCAACGCGGAGCCGCTCTTTCGTCAGGCGCTCACCATTCGCCGCGGCTTGTACGGTGATGGCGACACATCGGTCGCTACGAGCCGCGACTACCTGGGCCAGCTGCTGCAGGCGAAGAATGTCAATGCGGCCGCTCTCGAGCAGTATCGCCAGGCGTTGGCGATTCGCAGGCTGCGACTTGGCGCCGATCATCCAGCGACCGCACAGACGATGCACAACATGGCTGCGGCGGAAGAAAATCTCGGGAAGTACCACGAGGCCGAGCAGGATTATCGCGCCGCGCTCGCGATCGAGCGGAAGACGCTTGGCAGCGAGCATCGGAGCGTGACGCTCTCGCTCAACGATCTCGGGCAGATGATGTTCAAGCTCGGCCGTCTCGAGGAGGCAGACTCGTTGCTGCGCGAGGCGCTGGCTCTCAACAGAAAGATGTTCGGTGAAAATCACGAATCCGTGTCGGCGAATCTGAGCAATCTCGCGCTGATCGTCCGCGAGCGCGGCGACTTCGACGAGGCGGAGCGGCTGCTCGAACAGGCGCTCGCGGTGGACCGCAAGTTGTATGGCGCGGTGCACATGAACGTCAGCTTCGACATGAACGAGATTGCGGTCGTGCTTCGCCTGCGAGGGCGTCCGGACAGCGCGATCGCAGTGCTGCGTCCGACACTGGCGATGACGAGGCAGCTCCAGGGCGATCAGCTCGCAACGCAAACGATCATCATCAATCTGGGACGGGCGCTCGACGAGGCGCATCACTACGGCGAGGCGGAGCAGCTGCTTCGGGGTGCGCTTTCGAAGATGGACACGACCAATGCGAATGCGCAGCTCTCGATCATCCCCGCCCGCGTGGGCCTGGGACGCGTGCTCGTGCACACGCACCGCGCCGCGGAGGCGCTGCCGATCGTGCAGTCAGCGGTGGCGATGAGCCGGGCGTTGCACGGCGCCGATCACTGGCGCACGGGAGAGGCGGAGCTCGTGCTGGCCGAATGCCTGATGGCGCTTGGCGATCTTCCCGGAGCGGACGAGCCGTTGCGCACGGGGCGGGAAGTGCTGATGAAGCAGGGGCGCGCGCATCCGCTGCTGGTTGCGGAGGCCAACGCCGCCACGAGGAATCTCAGCAAGCGCTG
>DASXQD010000507.1:0-4747 GCA_036493195.1 Gemmatimonadaceae bacterium
CGCCGGATCGCGAGCAACTCGCGATAGAGCGCACGGAGCCTGGCGTGCTCGCCCTCGTTCCCGAGCTCGAAGCGGATGCGCGAGCGTGCGAACGTTTCCTCCGATTGTGGATCCGGCACCTCGCCCGACCAGCCGAACGTCGCGAACTCATTGCGTCGTCCAGCGCGAACGGACTGCACGAGATCGGGATCGGAGTGGCTCACGAAGTAGAGAAAGGGCGCGAGCTCTCCGTACTCCTCGCCCATGAAAAGCATCGGCACATACGGCGCGAGCAGGAGGAGCGCGGCCGCGAGCCTCGACGCCTCGGGCCGCACGAGCGCGCTCAGGCGCTCGCCGCTGGCGCGATTGCCCACCTGGTCGTGATTCTGAACGGAGATGATGAAGTGATCCGCCGAAACATCGGTGGCAGGCGCGCCGTGACGGCGCCGGCGATGCGGTGCATACTGCCCCTGGAACACGAAGCGGCGCGCGAGCGCGTCCGCCACGGCATCGATGTCACCGTAGCGCGCGAAGCCCTCGTAGTATCCGGCGCTCTCGCCTGTGAGCGCGACGTGCACCGCGTGATGAAAGTCGTCGCTCCACTGCGCATCAAACGCGTACCCGCCCTGTTCCACCGGTCGCAGCAGTCGCGGATCGTTCAGATCGCTCTCGGCGATCACCTGCACTGGGCGACCGAGCTCCGTCGCCAGCGCGTGCACGTGCGCGGTGAGCTCCGCCAGGATGTGCCGCGCCTGAAGATCGAAGATGCCGTGAATCGCATCGAGGCGCAGCGCGTCAACGTGAAAGTCGGCCACCCAGTAGCACGCATTCTCGATGACGAAGCGCCGCACCTCGTCGCTGTCCGCGCCATCGTAGTTCACGGCGGAGCCCCACGGCGTGCGATATACGCTGGTGAAGTACGGCGCGTACTCGGACAGGTAATTCCCTTCGGGCCCAACGTGGTTGTAGACGACATCGAGCACGACGGCCAGCCCCTCCGCATGCGCGGCGTTCACGAGACGCTTGAGTGCCTCGGGACCGCCATAGCTGTTCTGCGGCGCGTACAGCTCGACTCCGTCGTAGCCCCAGTTTCGCTCACCGGGGAACTGCGCGACGGGCATCAGCTCGATCGCGGTGATGCCGAGCTCGCGTAATGCGGCGAGCCGCGGAATCACCGCGTCGAAGGTGCCTTCCGGCGTGAACGAGCCCACGTGCAGCTCGTAGATGACGAAGTCCGCGATCTCCATTCCCTTCCACGCGTGGTCGCTCCACTCGAATGCATCCGGATCGACCACACGCGATGCCCCGTGAACGCCATACGGCTGCCACCGCGAGGCGGGATCCGGACGCTCCGGGCCACCGTCAATGCGATAGGCGTAGTCGTCGCCCCCCTTCACACCGGGAATCGTCGCCGAGAAAATGCCGCGCTCGTCGCGCGTGAGCAGATGATCGCCCGCGGCGCTGCCGGTGCTCACGCGAACGGAAAGCTCGTGCGCCTTTGGAGCCCACACGACGAATCGCGTGGCGCCAGCCTGCGGGCGCGCTCCATACGTTGGCTCCATCACGGCAGTGGGAGCAGTCACACGACGCTCGCGGCGAGCATCTTCTCGATTCCGACCAATGGAATCCACGCCCAGGTCGGACGGTTGTTCAGCTCGTACGCAAGCTCGTAAAAGAGCTTCTCGAGCTCGAACAGCTCGATGAGCGCGGACGCGCTCGTGTCGCCATAGCCGCGCAGGAACGCCGCGCGCGACATCGCCTCCCACTGCGCCGCGCGCTCGCGATCCGCGTCATCGTGCGACGCAGCGGTCGCTGCGGCGTACGCGAACGAGCGCAGCATCCCCGCGACATCGCGCGCGGGACTGCTGAGCGCACGGCGATCGGCGAGGGGGCGCGCCGGCTCTCCCTCGAAATCGATGATCATCCAGTCATTCTCGGTGCGGAGCACCTGGCCGAGATGGTAGTCGCCGTGATGTCGCGAGAGGATGCCCGCCGCCGATGGGCCGCCGAGCGAGTTGACGATGTCGTCGAGCTTCGCGAATGCGTCCATGCGTCGCCCGCAGGCGGCGAGCGCGAGCGGGCGCGAGCGCGCGTCGAGGCTCAATGCGACGCGCTCGAGCAGCGCGAATCCCTGCTCGACCGAGCGGCGCGCGCCGCCGGCCCACCGCGCGATGTCCGCGGCGGTCGCATCCCGCGGCGCGAACGCGGGATCGCTCGTGGGCGATGCAAGCGCGCGATGCAGCTCCGCCGTGATCGCGCCGAGCTGCTCGGCTTCCACCTCGAACGGATCGTGGCGAACGTCGCCGTCTCCGTGCGTGAACGCGCGAGCGCGCGAGAGCGCGTGCGCCCACCCGTCCATCGCGCCCGCCACGAGCCGCGACAGCATCCCGGCGACGGACCGCTGTCCATCGTGATCGAGCACGAGCACCGCGTAGAGCTCGGGTGTGTGGCGGAAGCTGGTGTGCGCGGTGAGATAGCGCGCGATCTCGACGTCCGGACTCTCTCCACCCTCGAGCCGGCGAAAGAGCTTGAAGATCGCCGACTCGCCGAAGATGATGGAGCTGTTGCTCTGCTCTCCGCCGATCACGTGCGAGGCGCCGCTCAGCCGCGGTCCGCTTCGCGTGACGCGCTCCGCGCGAAGCGTGGCGCCCTTGCCGGGAAACTGCTCTCCCTCCGAGAGCGCGCGTGCGATGCGCGAGCGAAACGCAGGATCATCGATCGCGTCGAAGAGCAGCCCCTTCATCACCGCCGACTCGACGTGCGCCAGCACCGCCGCCGGTGCGTGTGCGCGACTCATCTCGCGCTCGCGCACCGAGAGTGGAAGCTGATAGCTCGCGACCGAGCCATCATCGAGCCGTACCTCGATGCGCGCGATCGCCCACTGCTGCCCGTCGCCGGACACCGGAATCACGTTCGCGATGTGTGCGTTCAGCGACTGCTGCGATTTCTCTCCAAACCAGCGGCGCTCGCGCAGATATTCGGTGAGCGTGGCCGAGTCGATCGACCGCAGCACGTCGGGCTCGAGCGCGTTCTCCAGCGCGCCCGAGATCGTGAGCGTCAGCGTCTGCCCTCCCCGCGCCGCTCAGGCGCTTCGTCCGCGGAGCTGAGCTTGAACCAGTAGAAGTTGTGCGGCCCGAGCGCGAAGAGATACGGATTTTCCGTTATGGGTGGAAAGCGGATGTTGCCGATCATCTCCACCGGCACCATCCCGATGTACCGCTGAAGATTGATGCGCGCGGGCTGCACGAAGCGCGAGAGATTGTTCACACAGAGAATCGTCTCGTCCTCGTACCGCCGCAGATAGGCGAGCACGGAACGATTCTCGGGCAGGAGCATCTCGAATTTTCCGCGCCCGAATGCGGGGTGCTGGGATCGAACCTTCACGATGCGCCGCATCCATCGCAGCAGCGACGTCTGCGTCCGCTCCTGCGCGGCGACGTTCACGCCCTGATAGCCATACGGCGGATCCATGATCAGCGGGAAGTAGAGCGCCTGCTGATCGGCTTCGGAAAATCCGGAGTTCCACCCGCCGTTCCACTGCATCGGCGTGCGCACACCATTGCGATCGCCCAGAAACACGTTGTCGCCCATGCCGATCTCGTCGCCGTAATAGATGATCGGGGTGCCCGGCATCGTGAGGAGCAGCGCATTCATCAGCTCGATCTGGCGGCGGCCATTGTCGAGCAGCGATGCGAGCCGGCGGCGTATGCCGATGTTGATGCGCATGCGCGACTGGCTCGCGTACTCGCGGTACATGTAGTCGCGCTCCTCATCCGTCACCATCTCGAGCGTGAGCTCATCGTGGTTGCGGAGGAAGATCGCCCACTGGCAATCGTCCGGAATCGGCGGCGTCTGGGCCAGAATCTCGACGATCGGGCTGCGGTCCTCCTTTCGGATCGCCATGTACATGCGCGGCATGAGCGGAAAATGGAATGCCATGTGGCACTCCTTCCCATTGCCGAAGTACGGGATCACATCGCTCGGCCACTGATTCGCCTCGGCGAGCAGCAGCTTGTTCTGGAATTCCGCATCGAGCGCCGCGCGAATCTCGCGCAGCACCTCGTGCGTCTCGGGAAGATTCTCGCAGTTCGTGCCGTCGCGCTCGATGAGATATGGGATGGCGTCCAGGCGCATGCCGTCCACGCCCATCTGGAACCAGAAGCGCATGACGTCGATCACCGCCGCGCGAACTTCCGGGTTGTCGAAGTTGAGGTCGGGCTGGTGACTGAAAAACCGGTGCCAGTAGAACTGTTCGGCCACCGGATCCCACGTCCAGTTCGAGACCTCCGTGTCCGTGAAGATGATGCGCGCATCCTTGTACTTCGTGGGATCGTCGGACCACACGTACCAGTTGCGCTCCGGCGATCCGCGCGGCGATGTGCGTGCGCGCTGGAACCAGGCATGCTGGTCCGATGTGTGGTTGATGACGAGCTCCGTGATGATGCGGAGACCGCGCGCATGCGCCTCATCGAGCAGCCGCTGCAAGTCCTCGATCGTGCCGTACTGCGGATGCACCGACTTGTACTCGGAGATGTCGTAGCCATCGTCGCGCAGCGGCGACGGATAGAACGGCAGCAGCCAGAGCGTGTTGACGTTGAGCGACTGGACGTAGTCGAGCTTCTGGATCAGCCCTGGAAAATCACCGAAGCCATCACCATTGCTGTCGCGAAACGCCTTGACGTGCAGCTGGTAGATGATCGCGTCCTTGTACCAGAGTGGATCGTTTGCGCTGATGGATCGGGTGGATCGATCGGGCATCGGTGTCGTC
>DASXQD010000508.1:0-11217 GCA_036493195.1 Gemmatimonadaceae bacterium
ACCGGCAATCCGCGATCCAACGGATGCTGGTCGGATTCGATGTAGCCACGACCCTTGTCGATGTAGAGCTCGACGTTGAGCTCGCGGTCATCCTGGAGCGTGAACAGGTGGTGGTGATCGTCGATCACGCGCACCACGCCAGACTGCTCGATGTCACCGGCGGTGACGGGACCCGCTTCCGTCTTGCGGATGCGGAGCACGGCCTCATCGACGTCATCGGCCAGCTGCAGCGTGAGCGTCTTGAGGTTGCCGATGATCTGGTGGACGTCTTCGACGACGCCCGGAATGGTCTGGTGCTCGTGCAGCACACCGTCGATACGAAACGCCCACACACCGGAGCCGCGGAGCGACGACAGGAGAAGGCGCCGCATGGCGTTGCCGAGCGTGTGGCCGAAGCCGCGCTCGAGCGGCTGCATCCGGAATTCGGCGACGTTGGGATTGTCTTCCCGCTTCGTCGCTTCGACGAGAGCCGGACGAACCAGCCCTGTAAGATCGATTGCCTGAACCATGATTGAATATCCTCGATTGGTCTCACCGGAGTTGCCCGGCGACGCTTCACCCCGCCCCTAATGCGCGGTGAACTCGTATGGGAATTAGGGTCCCGACCCAAGTGGAACAGCTGCGATTGTGGTGCACCTGCAAAGAGCCGGGCGACTGAGCCCGGCTCTCGAATCACACGCGACGGCGCTTCGGCGGTCGGCAGCCGTTGTGCGGGATCGGCGTGACGTCCTTGATCGAGCGAACCTGCAACCCGGCCGCGGCGAGCGCCTGGATCGCGGACTCGCGTCCGCTGCCGGGGCCCTGCACGCGCACGTGCACGCGCTTCAAGCCGAGGCCGAGCGCTTCGCGCGCGCAGGCTTCGGCCGCGACGGTGGCGGCGAACGGGGTGGACTTCTTGCTCCCCTTGAAGCCCGCCTTTCCAGAGGACGCCCACGAGATCGTGTTACCGTGCATGTCGGTAATGGTGATCATCGTGTTGTTGAACGTCGCGTTGACGTGCGCAATCCCTTCGGGATCGACGACGCGCTTCGACTTCTTGGCCGAGCCGGTTTTCGCTGTTGCCATGCGCTAGGTAGAGAGCTCGAGAAAAAAGGAAACTACTACTTGGTGATTTTCTTCTTGCCGGCGATCGCACGACGCGGTCCCTTCTTGGTGCGCGCGTTCGTGTGCGTGCGCTGACCGCGCACCGGAAGACCACGGCGGTGGCGAATGCCCCGGTAGGAGCCGATGTCCATCAATCGCTTGATGTTCATCGCCACCTCGGTGCGCAGCGCGCCTTCAACGCGGTAGTCCTTCTCGATCGCCTGGCGAAGACGATTGACATCCGCATCGTTGAGATCCTTGATGCGCAGGTCGGCACTGACGCCAGTGCTCTCGACGATGCGGCGCGCGAGCTCACGGCCGATACCGAAAATGTACGTGAGTCCGATCTCGACCTTCTTGTCGCGAGGGAGATCGACTCCTGCAATACGCGCCATGCTTTACCCCTGCCTCTGCTTGTGCTTTGGATTGCGCTTGCAAATGATCCGGGTCACGCCGTTACGCTTGACCACTTTGCAGTGCTCACAGATGGGCTTCACGCTGCTACGGACTTTCACGACAAACTCCGGTTGTGACGTCAAAAATTTCCGGCCAAGTCTCGCAATATACCCGACTTAGCCATGCAAGGCAAGCTGGGGAAACAGGTTGCTTCGCTCCTGCCGAGTTAACGCTTTCGGGCTCTCCGCGGTGCCGTCGGTGTCAGTTCGTGTCCGTTTGTGTCGTATCATCCACGCTGTTGATGCCCTACTATCTCGACCTCGCGAAAGTCCAGGAACAGAACGGGACGACAGGCATAGCATAGGTCGCCAATGAAAACGTCTGCACCGCTGCTTTCATTCGTCTGGCTGCTTGCCGTCCTTTCGCCCTTATTGGCGACGGTCGCGGTGACTGTGTTCTACGGTCGCTATTGCCGCAAACGAGCAGAAGCCGATCGCCGCCTGAAGGGGACAGCGTATGCTTTGATTCTCCTTGCGTGCGCGGTCGCTGCCTATGCCGTTGGGGTATTACTTGGCATCGGCTGGGCATGTCCATCGGCTGGCAATCTCTGCGGGTTGGCGGGGTTCTTTGTCGTAGGGCCTGTGGCGTCTGCCCTCGCGATTCTCCTGGTGGGCGGCCTCCTCACTGACGCCTTCTCGAAGTCGCGATCTTAGCGCTTCGAGCTCGATCAACCTGAGACAACCGCCCGCTTGACTGCGGCGAGCGTCTCCCGAGGATCGACAGCCTCCGTCACCGCCCTTCCCAGCACCAGATAGCTCGCTCCCGCGGCGACCGCGTCTTCGGGCGTCACGATCCGCGCCTGGTCGTGCTTCGCGCCTCCGGCCAGCCGGATTCCAGGGACCAGGATCCGCAGCGTGTTTCCGAACTCGGCTCGAACCGCCCCCGCTTCGGCACCGCTGCACACGACTCCGTGAACGCCGGCCCGGCGCGACAGATCCGCCAGCCGGAGCACCTCGTCCTGCACGCTCGCGATCGGGCGGCCTACGGCCTCGCCCAGCGCTTCCGCATCCAGTGACGTGAGCACGGTCACCGCCATCACGCCGCACGTGTGCCCGGCGCCCTCCACCGCCGCCTCGAGCATCGCGCGCCCGCCCGACGCGTGCACCGTCACCAGCTGCACGTCCATCCTCGACGCCACGCGTGCGGATTTGCGCACCGTATTCGGGATGTCGTGCCACTTGAGATCGAGAAACACATCGCGGCGACCGGCGCGCAGATGCCGAATGACCTCCGCACCTTCGGCTGTGAACAGCTCGCTCCCGACCTTCACGAAGTCCGCTTCGGAGCCGAGTCGCTCGAGTAGCGCCTCCACCTCTGCGCTGTTCGATACATCGAGCGCGATGATCGCGCGTGCCTTCATGTCGTCCACTCCAACGCGCCCGTGAGCTCGCGCACCGATCGAACGTCGTGCGCGCGACACCACGAATCGAGCTCGCGCACAACACGCTCCGGCGCGCGCGGATCGCGCAGCGCGGCCGTTCCCATTCCTACGAGCGATGCGCCAGCGAGAAGATACTGCACGGCATCCGTGCCGCGCGAGATCCCACCCACTCCCACGATCGGCACCTCCACCGCGCGATGCACGAGCCACGTCGCGCGCACGCCAACCGGCAGCAGTGCCGCTCCGCTCAGACCGCCGGTGCCGAACCCGAGCGCCGGGCGCCTCCGCTCGACGTCGATCGCGAGAGCGGGAAACGTGTTCACGAGCGTGATCGCGTCAGCACCCGCATCCACAGCGATCCTGGCCGCCGCGGCGATATCCGCGAGCGCTGGGCTGAGCTTCACGAAAATCGGCAGCGACGTCGCCGCGCGCGCCGAGCGCACCACCTCGTTCAGCGCGCGCGGGTCCGCCCCGAACTCGACGCCTCCAGCCTTCGTGTTCGGACAGCTCACGTTGAGCTCGAAGCCATGAATCCCCGCCGCCCCCTCCAGCGCGCGAATGACCGAGGGATAGTCCTCGACCACATCGCCGACGACGTTCACGAGTACGCGCGCTCGTGAGAGATGGTTCGCGAGCCACGGGAGATCGTGCTTCCGCACGCTCGCGACGCCCGGGTTCGCGAGGCCGATTGCGTTGAGCATTCCTCCCGTCGCATCCACCACGCGCAGCGGCGGTGCTCCGTTGCGCGGGAGCATGCTCACGGCCTTCGTCACGATGCCGCCGAGCGCCTCCAGATCGATCACGCCCGCGATCTCCCGACCATAAGCGGCGGTTCCGGAGGCGAGCAAAACGGGATTCTGGAAGCGGATCCCCGCGACTTCAACAGCGAGGAGCTCGTCCGTCACGGTGTGGTGCTGCCGAGCCTGCGCTCGTAGTGATCGAGGTATTCGTCGACTGCGGTGGCGACCGCGTTCGCGATCTCGCGCTGCTTCGCCGGATTGGTGATGAAGCGAGCCTCCTCGGCGTTCGTGCCGAATCCGATTTCGACGAGGACCGCGGGCATGTACGCGGTGACCAGCACGCGGAATCCGGCCTGCTTCACACCGCGGCTCGGCCCAGGCTCCATGGTTCCGAGCTGGCGCTGGATCATCGCGGCGAGCTCGCTCGATTCGCGCAGGTGTTCGTTCTGCGCCATGTCGAGCTTGATGAAGGTGAGCGGATCGTCCTTCTCGCTCGACGAGCTGGTCTCGAAGTGCACCGATTCGTTTTCCATCCGCTCGACGCGCTTCGCATCCTCCGTCTTCGCCTCGGCCAGAAAGTACGTCTCGTAACCTCGGGCGGCGGCCGGCTTGTACCAGGCGAGATTCGCGGCGTTCACGTGAATCGAGACGAAGACGTCGCCATGCACCTCGTTCGCAATCCGGCCGCGATCATCGAGCGCGATGAGCGTGTCCCGCGTGCGGGTCATCGTGACGTCCATTCCGCGCGCGCGAAGGGCCGTATCGAGCTTCTCCGCCACGGCGAGCGTGATGTTCTTCTCGTAGATCGTCCACGAGCCGCCGATCGGTCCGTGCATTCCATTGTCGACGCCGCCGTGGCCCGCGTCGACCACAATGCGCCGCTTGCGCGTGCGCGTGCCCGGACGCGAGGGAGGGGCGCGCTTCGCCGTCGCATCCGACGCCGGAATGAGCGCGACGCTCGATGGCTGCGCGTCTCCCGTGAAGCGCAGTTGCGCGCGCGCGGCGTTGTAGCGGATGCGGTCGCCGGCGAAGCGCGGCAGCAGCTCCGCCACGATCTCGAATGGCACGTACAGGTGTCCATCGACGACGAACGGAGCAGCCGCGAGCGGCACGAGCTGACCGCTCACGCGCGCGAAGGGGAGCTGGTCGCGCAGCTCCATGTCGATGCCCGCGATCTTGACGACGAACCGCCCAGTCCCGGACCCGGTGATGTCGAGCGGCACCAGTGGCGCGAGTCGCTCGAGCGAGATCGCCGAGCCGAGGTTCGTCTCGACGAGCGGCACGACGCTCTCGCTGTCACCCGCGCGCACCGAGAGCGCCGCCGGCGTGACCGACGCGAGCTGCAGCGCGACAAGGAGCGCTCCGATCATCGAGCGCGCACCGCGCGCGCCATGTCGCGCTGGTCCTCGCGCTTCTTCTCGTCAGCGCGCTTGTCGTGCAGCTTCTTACCCTTGCCGAGTGCCAACGTCACCTTCGCGACTCCACGCTTGAAGTACATCTCGAGCGGAACCAGCGTGAGCCCCTGACGCTCGACAGCGCCAATGAGCTTGCGGATTTCCTTGCGATGCATGAGCAGCTTCCGCGTGCGCGTCGGCTCATGGTTGAAGCGATTGCCCTGCTCGTACGGGGAGATGTGCAGGTTGAGCAGAAAGACCTCACCGTCGTTCAGAATGCCATAACTGTCGGTGAGATTTGCCTTTCCATCGCGGAGCGACTTCACCTCGGTCCCCGTCAGCACGATGCCGGCCTCCCACGTATCGATGATCTGATAGTCGTGACGGGCGCGCTTGTTTCGGGCAATGATCTTATGCCCGTCCTGCTCATCAGCTGTGGGCATGGGACGCTCAAGAAAGACTCGTGGCGGGGAGAGCGGTCACCGATCTCACGCACATCCGGCTCTTCGGCCGCCGTTCACAACTTAGAAGTGGCCGATGCGGCAAGCAACGGCGCGCGTTGACTTTGCCTCATCGGACCCGTACCTTTTTCGCTCACGCCGAAGTGGTGGAATTGGTAGACGCGCTGCGTTCAGGGCGCAGTGGGCGTATGCCCGTGGGGGTTCGAGTCCCCCCTTCGGCATGGAGAGCAACGGGCGATGCGCGCAAGCGGTCGCCCGTTCGTTCATCCGGGAAGCGTCGCCGCGCCGAAGCTCTTGCGCAGCGCGGCGTTCGCCTCGCCCAGGTAGCGCGCCAGCAGGTCGCCGGCGGTGGCCACGACATTCGGCCGCACCGCGTCGCGATGACCTGCGAATTCGAGCAGCGTGCGTCCGAGGTGCCAGCCGCTTCCCTCGCCCTCTCGGTTGCCAAGCGCGTCGCCGTACGCGCTCAGGCGCGCGTTGAGCTGCCGCTCCGCCATGCGAATCTTTCCGGGGGCGATCGCGGGATCGTTGGCGAGTGAGCGCGCCAGCTCCGTCGCGACGAGCGATGCCGTGCGATCATCGAGCGCATCGCGCTGCGCGGCGATGAGGCCGAGCGCGCGTCGCGCGTAGCGCAGCTCCCAGCGGGCGTGATCCGTATCGCAATCGGTGCCATGCTCGCTCAACCACGCCACGTCCTCGTTTGCCGGCTCAGCGCAGAGCGCAACGACATAGCTCGCCGCGCGCCGCCGCTGATCGCGATCGAGCGTCCACGCGCGAAGCGACCGTATCACAGGTCGCCCGTGTTCAGACGGTGAGAATCGGAAGTCCGACGCGCTCGCGCACCGCGGGCTCCCCGTGCAGGAGATCGGAGAGGTGCACGCCCTCGAGCACGTCGTCGATCTTCTGCTGCAGCAGCACCCACACGGGACGGATGCTGCAGTCGCCGGATGCGGCGCATCGCTCGCTGTTCACGGGATGCGAGACGCAGTGCAGATCGAATGTCGAGAGCTCGGAGGCCTGAATGATCTCGCGAACGGAGATCTCGTGCGCAGGCCGCGCGAGCACGTAGCCGCCGTGGGCGCCGCGGGTGCTGCGAACGATCTCGGCGCGACGCAAGCGGAGCATGATCTGCTCGATGTAGTCGGCAGGAAGCTTCTCGCGCGTGGCAAGGTCACGCCCGGTCACCGGCCCCTCGTTCGCGCGACGGGCGAGGTGCAACGCGCTGATCAAACCGTACTCGGCCCACGTGGTGATGCGCATCCCCTGGAGATTACCGATCGCCCGCGGGTGGAACAAGGGCGCGCGGCGGCGTGCGACCGCGCGGCCCGATTAACCCGCCGAAATGCCGCCGTGTGCGCCGCCCGGCACTCCGATCTCGGTCATCTTGCGCAAATCGAGCACGTCTTCCGCCTCGTTGTCCGGGAGGATGTGCTCGCGCTTCACCAGATCGCGGATGAGCACATTCTCCTTCACTGATTGCTTGCTGAGCTCCGCCGCGCGCGCATAGCCGATCTGCGGCGCGAGTGCCGTAGCCAGCGCCGCCGAGCGCTCGACCCAGTACGCGCACATATCACGATTCGCCTCAATGCCAACAACCGTTTTGTCCGAGAGCGCTTGCGCCGCATTCGTCAGGATCATCTCGGAAAGAAAAATATTGTGCGCGATTACCGGCATCATCACGTTCAACTCGAGCTGACCGTGCTCGGCCGCAATCGCGACACACGTGTCGTTGCCCAAAACCTGAAAGCAGACCTGGTTCACCATCTCTGGTATCGACGGATTGACCTTCCCCGGCATGATCGACGAGCCCGGCTGTACGGCGGGCAGCCGAATCTCGTCGAGCCCGGTGCGCGGCCCGGAAGCCATGAGTCGCAGGTCGCTCGCGATCTTGCCGAGGTCCACCGCGAGAGTGCGAAGCGCAGCGCTGAAGCCCGCCGCGTCGCCCATGCTCTGCATGAGCTGGATGCGGTCCGATCCTTCTGTGAGGTCGAGCCCCGTGATCGTCCGGAGGTGAGCGACCATGAGTGCCGGATATTCCGGCTCGACGTTCACCCCGGTACCCACCGCGCTCCCCCCAATGCCGAGATCGCGGAGGAACGTGGCCGCCATTTCGATTCGCCGCAGGTTGCGGTCGATGGTTACGCCGTACGCGTGGAACTCCTGCCCCAGCCGGATGGGCATCGCGTCCTGCAGATGCGTACGGCCGCTCTTGAGCACGTCATCGAGCTCGGCGCCCTTGGCGAGCAACGCATCGCGCAGGGCGCCGAACGAGGTGACCAGGTCGCGCGCGAGCGCGAGCGCACCGAGTCTGATTGCCGTGGGGATCACGTCGTTGGTCGACTGCGCCATGTTGACGTGATCGTTCGGATGGATCGGCGTGTAGCTGCCGCGCGCCGATCCGAGGTGCTCGTTGGCGAGATTCGCGAGCACCTCGTTCACGTTCATGTTGTGCGACGTGCCCGCGCCGGCCTGGAACACATCGACGATGAAGTGCTCGCGATGCGCGCCGCTCAGAATCTCATCTGCGGCGGCGACGATCGCATCCGCCAGCTTCGGATCGAGCCGGCCCGTTTGTTTGTGCGTGAGTGCCGCGGCCTTCTTGATCCAGACCACCGCGGTGACGAACATCGGCAAGGGACGCATGCCGCTGATCGGAAAGTTCTGCGCGGCACGCATCGTCTGCGCGCCGTAGAGTGCGGACGTGGGAACGGGTAGCGCACCGAGTGGGTCCGTCTCGGTGCGCGTCGCCACGTCGGATCGCGCGTTCGTGGAGCTACTTCCCGCGGCCACGGTCAGGGATTGATGATGTGTGTGCTGTCCGTGCTGTACTGCGACACCACGTCGAGTTGATCGCTACCGTCGTTCGTGATCGACGTCAGGAAGCGATACGCGTGAACGTGCTTCGCCGCACCGGCGCGCCACAGATTCGCGAGTCGCTTTTCAACCGCGTGGGAGCCGTTGTCGGTGAACTGGCAGAAGATCTGTGTGTTCGGTGCCCCGCCCGACGTCGCCCACTCGAGCTCCACGACCACGGATGCCGTCTTCCCGACCTGCGGATTCCACGTGAGCGTGAGATCGCCTGTGCTGTCGGGAGTCGCGTCAATGGGCTCGAGCGCGAGCGAATCTGCGTTCGTGAATTCGTAATCGAACGCGTGATAGCCGCTCGCGCTTCCAGGGATCGTGATGCGCGACGTCAACCCGGGCCTGACGGCAATGCTGTCGTTCGCCGGAATGCGGTAAAAGACGTAGCCGTTCGCATCGGGGCTTGCCGGTGTGAGCTGCACCGTGTCACTCGGAGTCGCGAAGATCACCGGCGTTCCCGCATCGAGCTGCGGGAGCGGCGTTGGCGTGTTGGTCCCGGGGAACGGCAGCTGCGCGCATGTATCGGCACTCACCGAGCTGTTGGGGATGTTCACGTTGCTCGCGTCCACGAAATACGCCGTGGGGCTCGCGTTGTGAACGCCGTTCGGCGCATCTGCCAGTGCGATCGTCACAATACCGACCGAGACGGATTTTGGAATGTCCTCCAACGACCCCTTGCACCCAGCAATCGTGAACAGCAATGCAGCGACCGCAAACAAGGATTTTCTCATGTACGCTTCTCCCGGCCGCGCATCACCGAGTGACCGGGATGCGAAGCGCCTCAGCAAATCGATTGAAATAATTGAAGAATCCGATCACACTCGTGATCTCGACAATTTGAGGGGCCGTCCACCATCTGGCCAGTTCGGCATAGATTTCGTCCGTTACGTCGCCGTGAGTGGGCGTCATCGCATCCGCGAAGGCGAG
This sequence comes from Gemmatimonadaceae bacterium, assembly GCA_036493195.1. Classification (GTDB taxonomy): domain Bacteria; phylum Gemmatimonadota; class Gemmatimonadetes; order Gemmatimonadales; family Gemmatimonadaceae; genus FEN-1250. Next base: position 9,305 of record DASXQD010000508.1, read on the forward strand.
CGCCGCCCGCCAGCCTGGCTCGAAGCCGCCGAACTGCCCGTCCGCGAGTGCCGAGAGCTGCGCATCCGAGGCACCGTATTTCCGTGACAGCGCGGTGTGGGATGCGAGACAGTACGAGCACGAATTGAGCTGCGACACGCGCACCGTCAGCAGCTCTTTCAGCAGCACGGGCACCTCGCCCGGCCCGGTGACCGCGCGGAGATGCGCGAACAGTGTGAGAACGATTTGCGGGCGAAGTGATGCCGCGCGAAAGAGGTTCGGCACGTTGCCGCGCTCACGCATGAAGGCGTCGAACAGCTGACGCACTTCTGGGGCAGCATCCTCGAGCGGAGGCAGGGGAACGCGCGCTTCCTGATCAGTCATGGGCGGCTGCGGAGAGAGAATGCACGAGCACGATGATGACGACGAGTCCGACGAGCATCGCGAGGCCGAGCGCACCAACAGACATGGCATGAAGCTGGCCGAATGCGCGACGGGAGGGGTCGGTGACCGGGAGTGCATCGATGCCTGTCGGCATCGCAGCTCGCAGGCGAGCGATCCGGGCGAGGATCACGATCCGCGCGAATGCGGTGAGCGCGACGATCGCAACCCCGCCGGCGAGTGAGGCGGTTCGCGACGCGCCAACAGGCGACAGCAGCGCCGCGCCCACCAGGATCGCACCCACGAGCATTCCGGTGTCGAACAGGATCGGCAACGTCTGCCCGACCAGCGCGCCCGCCATGGTTCGTGTGGGGAGCACCGTGAACGCCGCACGCGTGACGACGACGGAGAAGTACAGAGTGGCTCCGATCCAGGCTGCGAGCACGATCGCGGACAGCGGCGCGGGCCACCCGGCGAGTGGGCGCACGACCTCCGGCGCCGAAGGGCTCATCGCTTGAGTCGCACCAATCGCGCACTGCCGATGACGAACGGATTCGTCCTCCGCTCGCGCCCGATCGTGGTTGCGGGTCCGTGTCCAGGGTACAACGTGAGCTCGTCGCCAAGTGCGATCAGGCGCGCGACCGATGCATCGAGCGTCTCCCGGTCCGCGAACGGAAGATCGGTTCGGCCGATCGAGCCCGCGAACAGACAATCACCGCCGAAGATCACGTGCTCATCGTGAAACGCGACGTGTCCCGGCGCATGCCCGGGCACGTGCATCACGGCCAGCTGCTGCGATCCCACCTGCACGAAATCCCCTTCCGCGAGCTCCCGATCCGCGGCGGGAGGCTCCTCGATGCGAATGCCGAAGCGCAACGCAGCATCGACGGCGATCTCGTGAATCGGTGCCTCGAGCGGATGCATGTACACGGGAACCGGATCCACCCGCAGCACGCCCGCGAGAGCGCCGAGGTGATCGAAGTGCGCGTGCGTCAACCAGACACTTTCGAGGGTCGCGCCGGATTCGTGCAGCGCTGCCAGAATGTGCGCGGGCTCATCTCCCGGATCGATGAGCACGGCGCGATTCGTCGACTCATCGATCACGAGGTAGCAATTTTCCTCGAGTGGGCCGACGGTCAACGTCCGGACCTTCATACCGTATAGCCGCCGTTGCTCATGATCTCGGTCGGCTCGTGGCGGCGAAACGCCGTCAGATACTTCTCGGCCGCGATCGCGGCAGTGGTTCCGTCGCCTGCCGCAGTCGTGACCTGCCGCGTGAGCTGCGAGCGCACATCGCCCGCGATGAACAGTCCCTGGATCGTCGACTCCATGTTCGCGTCCGTAATGATGTAGCCGCCGGAGTCGTGCTCCACGTGATCCAGGAGCACGCCCGTATTCGGGCGGAAGCCGATGAAGATGAACGCTCCCGTGACCGCCAGCGGCGTGCGCTCCTCCGTGAGCACGTTGCGAAGGTGCACGCGCGTCACGAGACCGGAGTCGTCACCCACGATCTCTTCCACCACGACGTTCCTCACGATCTCGATCTTCGGGTT
>DASXQD010000509.1:0-2766 GCA_036493195.1 Gemmatimonadaceae bacterium
GCGGTGCATAGCCGCTCGCCTCGAACGCAGCGACGTGATAGCCTAGTGAGCACTCGAAATCCGAGTCGGGACCGAACACGAGACGGCGGATCCGCGAATGCTGGCCGTCGGCGCCGATGACGAGATCGACCTCTCGTTCGGCGGCATGCTCGAATGATACCCGCACGCGATTCCCGTCATCCTCGACCCTCGTCACCGAATCGCCGAAGATCGTCTCGACATTTCCTTCGATGGCGTGATACATGGAGCTCGACACATCGGAGCGTCTCACGCTCGTGAAGCGGTCATTGGTCAACTGGTGGAATACATCGACATCGAAGCCACCTTTCTTCCGCCCTCTGCCGTCGACGAAGCGCACCTCGCGCACCTGATAGCCGAGCGCGCGGATGTCGTCGATGATGCCCATCCGTTCTGCGATATCGTAGCCGATTCCCCAGAAGTCGATGACGTATCCGCCAGTGCGAAGCTGTGGCGCCTCTTCGACCAGCAGCACATCGTGACCCGATTTGGTCAGCCAATACGCGAGAGCCGGCCCCGCAACGCCGGCGCCGTTGATGAGAATGTGCAGTGGAGCCATGCTGGTCGCTTCCTCACATTGGAGTCGAGTTGCGTGACGATCTCTCCGTCCAACGCATCGGAGTCTGTTTCTGCACGCAGATATCACGCCGCGTAGGGCCGTGCAGCACCGCGGACTTCTCGTCGTTCCATGCGACGCGCGTGCAAGCATGGCCCGTAATCTGCCTGAGAGGGAGATCGATGACTGAATCGCTGGACGACCGGGCGCGCGAGTGGGACCGCGAGCGGGCGGCGTTGCTCGACAAACCGATCTCGAGTCTCGGGCTCACGCTCCGCGGCACCATGCTCGAGCGGTTGTCGGAGCGCCTGTATGCCGAGCTGTCCGATCGCGACCTGGTGTTTCGCCCACCGATCTATCTCAGCGATGAGTGGGGCTGTCCGGATGGTATCGCGCGCATCGGCGTGCCGTTCTATTTGGCCGACGTGCGCCTGAGTCGTCTCGAGGAGGAGCTCACGGGCGAGGTCGAGGATGAAACGGAGTCGATGCGCTTCCTGCGACACGAAGCTGGACATGCCTTCAACTACGCCTATCGTCTCTACGAGCGAGCCGACTGGCACACCACCTTCGGATCGTTTGCCGAGCCGTATCGCGACAACTATTTCCCGGACCCGTTCTCGACGTCCTACGTGCGTCACGTTCTGGGATGGTATGCCCAGAAGCATCCGGACGAGGATTTTGCCGAAACCTTCGCGGTGTGGTTGACGCCGAACATGGATTGGCGCGCAGCGTACAAGGGTTGGGGTGCGCTGGAGAAGCTCCAGTACGTAGACCGCGTCATGTCAGAGGTCGGCTCGTCGATGCCCGACACGCCGGAAGCCACCGAGGATGACGACGACGTGGATGACCTGCACCATACACTCGCCGAACACTACCATCCCCTGGGCGACGCGCTGCCAATGCCCCACCCCGGACAATTCGATGCCGATCTCCTCCGCATTCTGCCGGAAGTCGCACCGCACGACGTGCCCGCGGGAGGCGCGGCGTTCCTGCGCGCGCACCGGCGCCAGCTCGTCAGTCGCGTCGCGCACTGGAGCGGCGAGAGCACGGCGACGGTGCGGGCGCTCGCCAACCGCCTCGCCGATCGCGCTGAGGAGCTGCGCCTCGCCGCTCCCACCGACGCCGCGGGCGCGTTGATCGCCATGACGGCGTTCATCATGGGCGTCATCATGCACTGGCGCATCGAACGATGAAGATCGTCATCCTGCACTCGGCGGACGCGCTCGAGCCGCCAGTCGATCCCGTGCTCGAACAGATCGCCAATGCACTCGAGGGTGCAGGTCACGAGACTGCGCTTCAGATCGTGCTCTCCGATGTCGTCGCATTGGCGACGGCGCTGCGCGCAGCGGAGCCGGATCTCGTTGTGAACCTGGCCGAGGGATTCGATGGAAAGAGTGCGCTCGAGTCGAACGTCGCGGCGCTCCTGAATCTCCTGGATCTACGCTACACCGGTTCGAGTCCGGCGGGGCTGATGCTCGCGGGCGACAAGGCGCTGAGCAAGAAGGTGCTGTCGTTTCACGGCGTGAAGTCGCCGCAATTCGCAACAGTGCATCGGGGCGATGTGGAGTGGGCGGGAGATCTCAGTTTTCCACTCATTGTCAAACCACCGCAGGAAGACGCGTCGATCGGCATCACCCACGCCTCCGTCGTCCACAACGTGCAGGAGCTGCTCGAGCAAATGGGAGAGGTGCAAGGCCGCTTTCATCAACCGCCTCTGGTGGAGCAGTTCATCGACGGGCGTGAGTTTTACGTGGGCGTGATCGGCAATGCGGATGCGCGCGCGCTGCCGCCGATGGAGATGGACTTCACCGGATTCCCGACGGACAAGCCGAGGATAGCGAGCTGGGCCGCCAAGTGGGGCGAGGACGGCGAGGGAGACGGTGCCGAGTACGCGGGCACGCGCACCTTCGTTTCGAAGGATCTACCGCAGGAGCTCGACGAGCGACTGCGCACGACCGCACTCGATGCGTTTCACGCGCTCCGCCTTCGGGACTATGCGCGCGTCGACATGCGCGCAACGGATGCGGGCGAGGTGTACGTCATCGAGGTTAATCCGAATTGCTACCTCGAGGAGTCCGGCGAGTTCGCTCGCGCCGCCGCCGCCGATGGCATGGCCTACGACGCACTCATTAGCCGATTGATCGAGTTGGCCTCGGCGCGCTACGCGCGCTGACCAGGCGCCGGCTCACTGC
>DASXQD010000510.1:0-15408 GCA_036493195.1 Gemmatimonadaceae bacterium
GTCGGACGCGCCTGACCCCCGAGCGCACGGCCGAAATTCGGCTTCGCATTCTGCAGCGAGCGTACGACAGCCCTCAGATTGCGACCACGATTGCCAGGCGATTGCTGCAGCGCGGAGACCTCTAGAGACGCTCGGTCTGCGCTACGATCGCGGGCTCGCGCAGCATCTCGCCGATCTTCGCGACCAGCGAGGCGGGTGAGAAGGGTTTCTGCAGATACGCCGCGTCCGCGAGATCGATCCCTTGGCGGATCGCTTCGTCGCCGCTAAATCCGGAGACGAACAGCAGCCGGCTGTTCGGCCGCAGCGCGCGCAATCGCTCCGCCATCTCACGACCGCCCATCGTCGGCATCACGATGTCCGTGACGACGAGATCGATGGTGCCGGCGTGCGTCGCGCAGTGCGCGAGCGCCGCTGCCCCGTGCTCGGCCTCGAGCACGCGATAGCCGCCGCGCTCGAGAATGCGGCGCATCAGGCCGCGCAGCGCAACCTCATCCTCCACGAGCAGGATCGTTGCGGGTTCGGCAGACCCGTCGCGCGCGCGCGGCAGCATCGATGTTGAATTGTCCGGCGAGTGCACGGGGCGCTCTCCCTCGACAGGGCTGCTGCCCCGCGTTTGCTTCTTCGTCATCGACATCAACGCTAGCCCTTTTCCACGGACCCTGCTACCCGCACCCTCATGCATGCGATCTGGACGGAAATGTTCACGCCCGGCGAGCCACTCGTTGCGAAGGTCGTTCGCACGCTCATCGTCTACATCTTTCTTCTCGTAGGATTGCGCGTCGCAGGCAAGCGCGAGCTCGGGCAGCTGAATCCATTCGATCTCGTGGTGCTCCTCGTTCTGTCGAACACGCTGCAGAACGCGATCATCGGGAACGATAACTCGATCTCGGGTGGTCTTTTTGGCGCCGCACTCCTGCTCGGCGTCAACTACATCGTGGTGCGCTTTCTGTTTCTGCATCCGAAGATCGACAAGCTCGCGGAAGGGGATTCCGTGGTGCTGGTGCTGCACGGTGAGCTCCTCGAGGATGCGCTCAAAAGGCAGCTCGTGACGAGGGCGGAGCTCATGTCGGCCGCGCGCCGCCAGGGCATCGACAGCCTGAGCGAGATCGAGTGTGCGCGCCTCGAGATCGGTGGCGCGCTCACCTTCGTGCTGAAGCATCCGTCGAGCGATGAATCCTGGCGCAAGGCCGCGATGGCGCGGCTGGAGCGCATCGAGGAGATGCTGGCGCAGCGGGGTTGATGCTGGCGCAGCGATCAGCGGAGCCACGCGTCGATGTTCGCCGCCACGAACGCATCATCGGTGAGCTCCGGGTGCGCGCGCATCACGCGGTCGATCTCCTCCAGCTGTCCCGGAGAGAGGGACTCGTGCGGATCGAGGCACCAGTTGCCGGCGAGCAACCGCTGACGCCGCAGAATCTCGTGCAGTCCGGCGATGCAGCCGGCGAAGGCGTGTCGCACGTCGAAGATCGCGCCATTCGCATCCGTGAGCGCCGCCGCGCGCGAGAGCCACGCGGCATCGATCGACCTCGTGTCACGAGCCACCCGAATCTCGTCGAGCATGTCGACCGCACGGCGTGTCCACACGGCCCATTGGCCGAGCAGCCCGCCCACGATGCGCGGCACGCGCTCGCTTTCTCCGAGTGGCGGGAAAGATGTGAGCAGGTCGAGCACGATCTGATCATCGTTGCCGGTGTAAAGCGAGATGTCCGTGCGCCCCGAATCCGCGACGGCGCGCAGCACGTCGAGCGTCTGATACCGGTTGAACGGCGCGATCTTGATCGCGACCACCTGCGGAATCCCGGCGAAGCCGCGCCAGAACTCGTACCGGAGCACGCGCCCGCCAACCGCCGGCTGCAGATAAAATCCGAATAGCGGAAGCACCTCGCCGATCGCGCGGCAATGCTCGAGCAGCTGCCGCTCCGATGCGTCGTGGAGCGCGCCGAGGCTCACGAGCGCGGCATGATAGCCGAGGTCGAGCGCGAGACGAGCTTCGGCGAGCGCCTGCTCGGTGCTTCCGCACACGCCGGCAATGAGCGCGAAGTCGCGAGGATCGGAGCGCAGCGCCTCACTCGCGCTTTCGGCTGCCAGCGCGAGCACGGGAGCGAGAAGGGCGTGCTTCGGATCGCGGATCCGGAATTGGGTGGTGTGCACTCCCACCGCGATGCCGCCGGCCCCCGCAGCCACGTAGTAGCGCGTGAGCGCGCGCTGGTGCCGCTCGTCGAGCGTGCGGGCAGCGGTGAGCGCGAGCGGGTGCGCGGGGATCACGTGCCCGCGCGCGAGATGGGCGCGAATGTCGGTCACGGTCAAAATGCGCCCGTGCGCTCTTCAAAGTGGGTCGGCTTGTCGAGGAGCGGCTGGCCGGACTGCACCCACTCGGCAACCCATTCGAGCAGCATCGACGTCGGGACTGACGGCGGGCCGAACAGCGAATGTGCGAGCGAGGCATTGCTGAGCAGCGCGTCCGGCGCCTCGGCGCCCGAGAAGCTGGGCGCGCGATGCAGCAGCTCGCCGAGTCGCTCCGCGAGCTCTCGCACGGCGAGCGTCTCGCGTCCGGTGATGTTGACCACGAACGGCGGCGCGCTCGCGTGCGCGAGACAGCGCAGCGCCCAGTCGTTCGCGTCGCCCTGCCAGATGACGTTGACGTGCCCCATCCGCAGATCGATCGGCTCGCCTCTGCGAACGCGCGACGCGATGTCGACGAGCACACCGTAGCGGAGATCGATGGCGTAGTTGAGGCGCACAATCGCCACGCGCGTGCCGCGGCGCGCGGACGCCTCCTCGAAGATGCGCTCGCGGCCGAGGCAGGACATCGCGTACTCGCCAATGGGTGAAGGTGCGTCGCTCTCGCGCGATCCGCCTCCCGTCACGGTGCTCAACGCATAGACGTTTCCTGTGGAGAAGGCGACTATCCGTGATTGTGCAAACCGCTCGGCGATGATCGAGGGCAGCACCACGTTCATCGCCCACGTCGACGATGGCGCATCGCGCGTGCCAAACTTCTGGCCGGCCATGAAGATCACGTTGGGCGCGTCCGGGAGCGCTGCGACGGCGTGGCGATCGAGCAGATCGCAGCGGATCGTCTCGATGCCCCATTCGCGGAGCGACTGTTCCGACTTCGCGGATGAAAAGCGCGACACCGCGATCACGCGATCGTGCGCGCCCAGCTCATCGAGCGCGCGTCGAGCCATGCGCGAGAGCGTCGGTCCCATTTTGCCGGCTGCGCCGAGGATGACGATGTCTCCCGGCGTGGTGCGCAGCGAGGCGAGCAGGCCGGACGACGGCGCGGACAGCGCGTCGTCGAGCGCGGCCTCGCTCGCGAAGGTCACGCGCGCAGGAGGTCCGGCTGCCACTCGCGAATCGCCTGCTTCACCTGAGCGCTCGTGCTCAGCTCCTGCGACAGCACGCGCGCGATGAGGCCGGGGAGCTCTGCGTCCGATGCAAAACGCAGTGCGATGAGTCGCTGGAGAGGGAGCATTGCGAGTGCGTCGGCGGCGGCAACGGGACCGAGAATGCGCTGGAGGCGCAGCGTCATCTCGAGACGGATCACACGATTCTGCACCGTCACGGCCATGACCCGCGACGCGAACATGGTAGCGACCACACCGGCGGCGAGCACGAGCCTCATGGTCGTTTCGATCGATGGCGCTCGAACGAGGGAGTAGAGCGCGTACGCGAGATAGATCGCGAGCAGCGGTGCCGCGACGAAATGGAAGAGCGGAAAGTTGCGCTTGTGATTGCTGAAGTTCTGCGTCTCGATGGCCATGGGAATCACTGGTGTGGGGTGAAGCCAGGCTGCGCGATCAGGCTGCGTATCGCTCCGCTTCCGCCGCGTAGCGCTTCACGCGGGTGACCATGGCAGTGAGTCCGATTTCGCGCGCGCCAAGGCCTATGTTCTCCATCATGATGCGAACGAAATCGGGAGGGATGGCGAGCGTCGTCGCGGGCGGCTGATCGTTGATGGCGGTGAAGAGGATCGAGAGAAATGCGGCGATCGTCGGAGACTGCCGCACGTTGACATCCGCGAAGTAGTGCAGCTTGCCGTCGCGATATTCCGGAAAGATGTCGACGCGTGTCTGACACTCCGGGATCACGAAATTGGTTCGATCGATGGCGGAGTAGCGATCCGGAAGCGGCTCGAGCTTCTTCGCGTACGAGAGGAGCGACTGCATCTTCTCTTCACGCCCGAGCGCACGGAACTGACGCAGGACGCGATCGATGGTCGGTGGAATGGGATGCGTGTCGGTTTCATCGGCCATGCGAGAAGATTAACCGCGCTCATGATTCGGCGGGAGCGGCGTTGGAGCGACGCCGATTGCTGACTAGCCTTCGACGAGCGCGGTCGCGAGTGAGCGCGCAGACATTCATTCGGGAGTGGAGCATGCCGACACGGAACGCATCGGCCACGTGGGAAGGTGGCCTGCAAAAGGGGAAGGGAAGCTTTTCGGGCGCGAGCGGCAAGATTGGCGGGACGTACTCGTTCGGCACGCGCTTCGGCGAGGAGCCCGGCACGAATCCGGAGGAGCTGTTGGCCGCGGCCGAGGCTGCCTGCTTCAGTATGGCACTCAGTCTGGGCCTGGAGCAGGCGGGCTCGCCACCAACGAAAATAGATACGAAGGCGGCGTGTACGATCGACAAGGTCGGGGATGGATTTGCGATCACGGGGCTGAAGCTCGTGGTGCGTGCCACGGTGCCGGGCATCTCGAGCGATGCGTTCGCCAAAATCGCGCAGGCAACGAAGGATGGATGTCCCGTGTCGAAAGCGCTCAAGGGAAACGTGAAGCTCGATTTGGACGCCGCGCTGGCGTAGGCGAGGGCGTTTCCGCGGGCGGCATCTTGCGTCCGCATCGCGGCCTACCCAATGTGGACGCGTCGCCGCGTGACGGTGGCGACGCGAATCCTCCCTTTCACGGCTGACGAGTGCCCCCCATCGAGATCCGACCGCGCCGTGCAACAGAGCTCGTCGACGCGAGCTTTCAGCTGTTGCGCCGTTACTATCCACAGCTCGTCACCGTGAGCGCGATCACCATGGCGCCGGGGGTTCTGATGCGCATCCTCGAGCGCGATGCGATGAGCGATCCGCAGATGATGACCGCGAACGCCGGTGCGTGGCTCAGCGTCGGGATCGTGTCGGTGCTGTGCGTCACCGTGTGCGATGCCGTCCTGACGATCGCCGTCTCCGATGGCTATCTCAATGGCGAGATCGATCTCGCGCGCGCATTCAGCACGGGGATGCGCAAGATCATGGCGGTGTTTCTCGCCTCGTTTTTTCGCGGCCTGCTGTTGGGTCTCGCCATACTCGTGGTGGGCGTGGGCGCCGTGATCGTCACGGCGTTCAAGATGCCCCTCCTCTTCGTGCTCGTCGTGCCGCTGGCCATCTGGGTCATTGCCTACGTTCTTCTGCGCACGTTCGCAATCATTCCGGTCGTCGTGCTCGAGAACATCGGCGCGAACACGTCCATGACGCGAACGTTGCAGCTGTCGCAGAACTGCGCGGCGCACGTTTTCTTTTCTCTCGGGCTCGCATTTTTCCTGTACTTCGTGTTCTCCGGCATCATCCAGGCGCTCGGCCTCACGTTGCTGACCCCCGCCACCGCAGGGATCATCGGCGCGGTGCTGATCATCCCGATCTATCCGCTCCTGACGGTCGTGTCGACGATGCTGTACTACGACCTGCGCATCCGGAAGGAAGGGTTCGATCTCGAGATCATGTCGCGCGAGCTCGGCAGCAACGCCACGCCGGTTCCGGCGACGTAAGCCCGATCAACTGCGCGACGAGCGCGGCTCGCGCCGGGCGCCGTCGGCAACGCCCCCCGAGACGACGAAGGCCATGAGATCCGCGCTCTCGCCCGCCAAACGCTCCACCTGCTGCGCGGGAACGAGCAGCAGGTGACCGGCAAAGGCGTACGCCTGCGGCACGTACACGCCCACGTATCCGGACATGCCGAGAATTTCGAGCGATTCGCGCGTGACGAATCCGATCACCTTCACGCCGCTACCGGGAATGATCGAGACCGTGACCGGAATGTCGAACCGGCGCTTCTCGCCGACGAATGCGTTGAGCAGATCGCGCGTGGATGAATAGACCAGCCGCACGAACGGCAGCTTCTCGATGCTGCTCTCGATCACGGAGACGATTCCGGCGGTGACGAGGCTCGACGCAATAATGCCGACGAGGGTGATGGCTACGATCGTGACGACGAATCCGGCGCCGGGGATCGAGAGATTGAGCAGTCCATCGATGCGCCGGAAGAGCGCCCAGCACACCCAGAGCGTGACGGCCACGGGAGCCGTGACGACGAGTCCGCGCAGAAAATACGCAAGCAGCTTTCGCATGCTCGTAGAATGCGTGCGCGGGGCGATCGGCGCCAGCGGACCGACTCTGCTCCGCGCTACCTTTCACCGGTGACCACGACAACGACGCAATCACGCGCGCTCGCGCCGCGCGCACTCTGGCAGCGCACGGCGGTGCGGCACCTCAAGCGCGCCGATCCCGTGCTGGCGAGCATCATCGAGCGTGTGGGCCCGTCGCGATTCGCGCGCCCCACCACGGGATCGCATCTCGATGCGCTCGTGCGCTCGATCGTGTCGCAGCAGCTCTCCACGAGTGCGGCGGCCACCATCCACTCGCGCCTGATCGCGCTCGTGGGGGTTCCGGAGCCGCTCCCGCATCATTGGCTGGCGCTGAACGACCCCGAGCTTCGCGCCGCCGGATTGTCGCGCCAGAAGATCGCGTACATTCGCGATCTCGCACGCCACGTGCAGGACGGCGCCCTTCCGATGGCGAAGCTGCACGAGATGGAAGATGATGCGGTGATCGAGGCGCTCACGGCGGTGAAGGGCATCGGCGTGTGGACCGCGCAGATGTTCCTGATGTTCCGCCTCGGCCGCCCCGACATTCTTCCCGTGCTCGATCTCGGCATCCGCAACGCGTTCCGCCGCGCGTACCGGCTGCGCAAGGAGCCGACGGCCAAGCGCATGCACGCACTCGCGAAGCCGTGGGCGCCATATCGCTCCGTCGCCTCGTGGTATCTCTGGCAGAGTCTCGAGCTTCCGCCGCTCGAGAGCGCGAAGTCGAATGGCCGCTAAGTCACGCGCGCGCGCACCTCGCGGCGCCCCGCGCGGCGCGCCCTCCAAGCCGGCGCCTCGGGCCGAGCGTTTCGAGCTGTTCGCGATCTGCGCGCCCGGGCTCGAGGGAGTGTTGGAGGCGGAGATGCGCGCGCTCGGGCTCGACGTGGGGAAGCGCGATCTCGGCGGCATTGCGTTCGCCGGCGGCTCGAGCGCGCTCTTTCGCGCGAATCTCTGGCTTCGCACCGCCACGCGAGTGGTCGCACGCGTGGGCGACTTCCACGCGCGGCTCTTCGATGAGCTCGAGCGCCATTCGCGAAAGCTGGCCTGGAGCCGCTTCCTCGCCAGCGGGCAGCCCGTGCGGCTGCGCGTGTCCACGAGCAAGTCGCGCCTGTATCACACGGGTGCGGTCGCACAGCGCATCGCCGAGGCGATGGAGAAGTCGACCGGCATCGCGCCGACCGTGACGAGCGGCGCCGACGAGGATGATGAGGCGGCCGAGACTCCGCTCGTGATCGTCCGGTTGTTTCGCGATCAGTGCACCGTGAGCATCGACACGTCGGGTGCGCTGCTGCACCGTCGCGGCTATCGTCTCGCCGTGGCCAAGGCTCCCCTGCGCGAGACACTGGGTGCCGCGCTCCTGTTGGCGAGCGGCTGGGATCCGGGCACGCCGTTGCTCGATCCGCTCTGCGGCGCCGGCACGCTTGCGATCGAGGGTGCGTTGATCGCTCGCCGCATTCCGCCGGGACTCACGCGGAGCTTTGCGTTCATGCGCTGGCCGAGCTTCCACGAGCCGACGTGGAAGAAGGTGCTGGACGAGGCGCGTGCGCAGATGCTTTCCGCCGCGCTCGCGCCGATTCTCGGCTCCGATCGTGATGCCGGAGCAATTGCGGCCGCGCGGCAAAATGCGGAGCGCGCGGGAGTGGCGGCGGACATCGTCTTCGAGGAGAAGGTCATCTCGCGCATCGCGCCGCCAGCTGGCGCTTCGCCGGGTGCCATCGTGACGAACCCGCCGTACGGTGTGCGCGTGGGTGATCGCGACGCGCTCCGAAATCTGTATGCGCAGCTCGGGACCGTGGCGCGCGAGCGATTCCCTGGCTGGACGCTGCTGGTGCTGTCCGCTGACCCGCGACTCGACGGCCAGATCGGCGGGACGATGGCGCCCGTGCTGAGCACGAAGAATGGCGGCATCGCCGTGCGGGCGATGCGCTCGACTATTTGATCAGACCGATCCAGCTCGCGATGAGCGCGAGCGCAGAGCCGCTCATGATCGCCGCCGCGATGCTGCCGAATACGTTGAGCGTCCGACCATTGCGGAAGCTCCCCATCACCTTCGGATTGTTGCAGATGATGATGACGATGATGATGAGCGGCGGAGCGAGTATGCCGTTGACCACGGCAGACCAGAGCAGCAGCCGGATCGGATGGATGGGCGAAAAGCTGAGCGCGACGCCGATCAGCATCGATGCCGCCATCACGAGATAGAAGTTGCGCGCCTGGTGCGGCTGGGCATCCATTCCGCGTCGCCACGACGCTGCCTCAGCCACTGCGTACGCCGCGGATCCGGCGAGCACCGGAACACCGAGCAGCCCCGTACCGACGATGCCCAGCGTGAAGAAGAGGGCTGCGAGCTTTCCGGCTACGGGCTCGAGCGCCTTTGCCGCTTCCGCAGCCGTCTGCACCTGCGTGTGTCCGTGCGCGTGAAGCGTCGCGCCCGCAGTGAGGATGATGAAATACATGACGATGTTGGAGACGATCATCCCCGCGGATACATCGGTGCGCGCGCTGCGCAGCTCGCGCTCGAGCGAGCGGCGCGGCCGTTCGCCGAGCTCGTGGTTCAGCGCCTCGTCGGCCTCGACCTCCTGCGCCGCCTGCCAGAAAAAGAGATAGGGACTGATGGTCGTGCCGAAAATCGCCACGAACGTGAAGAGGTATTCCTTGGTGAACGAGATCTGCGGGAGAAACGTCCCCTTCGCCACCGCGCCCCACGAAGGCTTCGCCAGAAACGCGGCGATCACGTACGCGAACAGCACGAGTGTGAGCCACTTGAAGATCTTGAGCAGCATTGCGTACGATCCGAACATCAGGAAGAGCAGAATGACGACCGCGAACACCGGCACGAACCAGACGTGATTGATGTGCGTCAGCAGCTCCGCGCCTGCCCCCATGCCCGACAGGTCCGCGGCAATGTTGATGGTGTTGCCGACCAGCAGGAGACTGCATGCGAACCAGAGAAGCCATGGCGGATAGTGCTTGCGCAGCACGGAGGCGAGTCCCCGGCGCGTGACGAGCCCCAGCCGCGCGCACATGAGCTGCACGGCGATCATCAGCGGGAAGCTGAGCAGCGCTGTCCACAGCAAGCCGAAGCCGAATGCAGCGCCGGCCTGTGAGTACGTGGAGATGCCGGAGGGATCGTCGTCCGCCGCACCGGTGACGAGCCCCGGGCCCAAATCCCGGAGAAAGGGGCCGATGCCACGCTCGTTCGACTTGGTCGAAAGGCGAGGCGGTTGGCCCCGTCGACTGCGCTTCTTTCGAGCAGGTGCCGTCACGTCTCTCGCCGGTGATTGCTCAACGTCCCACTTCGCGGTCGTCGTCCCTGCTTCGCTTGCCATCCGGAAGGAACATCGAGAGCAGGAAGCTCACGATGCCGATCACGATGGCGCCCCAGAATGCCGGCCAGAAGCCGGCCACGTGAAAGTCGAGGCCGAACTTCGACGCGAGTGCGCTCGTGAGCAGGAGCATCACTGCGTTCAGCACGAACGTGAACAAGCCGAGCGTGATGATGAGCAGCGGAAACGCGAGGAAGCTGAGGATCGGGCGGACGAAGGAGTTGAGCACGCCGAAAACCAGCGCGACGCCCGCGAGCGCGAGCCAGTTGCCGTGAAAGCTGATCCCCGAGACGAGACGCGTGGCCGCCCACAGTGCAATCGCGGTGACCACGATACGCATTACGAATCTCATGAATCCTCTGTGGAAGTGTGTGGCAGATCATCCGCGAGTCCTCGCATGCTGCGCAAGTCGGGCCATGCGAACGCCACCGCGGTCACGACGAGCACCGTGACGATGCCGCCTCCGACCACGGACACGATCGGTCCGAACAACGCCGCACTCGCGCCGGACTCGAACCCACCCAGCTCGTTGGACGTGTCTATGAATACGCTGTTCACGGCGGATACGCGACCGCGCATCTCGTCGGGAGTGCGCAGCTGAACCAGCGTCTGGCGTACGACGACGCTGATCATGTCCAGTCCGCCCGCGAGGATCAGCATCAGGATCGAGAGCGGGAACGATCGTGACAGCCCGAACACGATCGTCGCGATGCCGAAGCCTGCCACCGCGAAAAGCAGCGACTTTCCGGCGCGTCGCATTGGCGGACGCCCGAGCAGGAGTATCGCGACGATCACCGCGCCGATGGACGGCGATGCGCGCAGCCAGCCGAATCCCTCCGCACCGACGTGCAGAATGTCCTTCGCGTACACGGGGAGCAGGGTCGTCGCTCCGCCGAAGAGCACGGCGAAGAGATCGAGTGTGATCGCGGCGAGAATGACCTTGGTGTGCCACACGAAGCGTACGCCGCCGAGAAGCGATTGCAGGGTGACCGCCTTCCGTGCGCGCGCCACCTGCTGCCCGCGGACCTGCGTGAGGCACAAGACGAAGACGAGCATCAGGGCAGCATCGATGACGTACACGATGCCTGCGTGATGTCGCCAAGCGATGATCAGCCCGCCCACTGCCGGGCCGATCACGCTCGCGAGCTGCCATCCGACGCTGTTCCAGGTCACGGCGTTGGCGAACTTCTCCGCTGGGACGAGCTGCGGCAGCAGCGCGGCGATGGCCGGGCGATGGAAGGACAGCGCGACGCCGATCGCGAACAGCGTGACGTAGATGAGCGGAATCGGCGCGACCGTGAACGAGATAGTCGCGAGCGCGAGCGAGCCGGCGATGAGCAGGAGGAGCGAGAGCGTCGCGATGCGTTTTCGGTCGAACCGGTCGGCCACGTGGCCGGCGGGGAGCGCGAGGAGGATGATGGGCACCACCTGCACGAGTCCGACGAATCCCAGCGAGAGCGCGCGATGCGTGCGCTCGTAGAGCTCCCACCCGATCGCGACATCGATCATTTGCGAGCCCATGCTCGCGGCCAGGCGACCGGTCAGGAAATAGCGGTAGTCGGAGTAGCGGAGCGCCGCGTACGGATCGCGCTTCGCTTCCTCAGCGGGAGCGGGCATCGCGATGGACATCGTGGCGGTCGGGAAAGGTGAGGAGTGCGATGCTCGAGGTGCACGCGGTGCGTGCGCGATGCATCACAGCTGATTCACGAGTTGCTGGACGAACAGCTGCGCGAGCCGCGTGAGATAGAGCGCCAGAATCGTGAGCGCGAGGCCGCCTACAATGGCCACGGCGTTCGCGGCGGAGTAGTGATCATCTCGCGCGGCACTCGGCGCGACCTTCCGGTTCACCGCATCCATGGTCGCCTGCACCGGCACCAGCGCGAGCACGGAGGCGAGTGCGAGCGTCCACCATGGATAGTCGAAGAAGCAGATCAACGTCAGGCAGAGATAGATCACCGCGATTCCGGCCGAGCTCCAGCTCACGGGAATGAATCGCGACTGCGCATCCGTGCGCACGTGCGCGAAGAGGCCGTTCGCGGTGAGCGGTGCGAGAAGGGCGCGCCAGAATGGCGAGCCGCCGCTGCCGGTGCGTTGATTCAGACGCTGGTAGTTCTTGTAGAACCAGTAGATCTGATACATCGACAGCGTCGTCACGGACATGACGATGAGCTTGTGGATCGCGACGGAGAAGTACGGCGCTTCGAGATCGGGGCGATTCGGCGGCATTGTCACTGGTGAAGGCTCACCAATGATGGCGAGTTCAGCGCTCCTGCGCACCCCGCCGCGCATCGCGCCCTCGCTCAGTCGACCTTCTTCATCTCCATTCCGCAGCAGCAGCGCGGATTGTTGTCTCCCCCGCCGCCCGGTTTCGCGCCACGCGTCACCTGAATCTCACAGCCGCACTTCTCGTTTGGGCAGCGATACAGCTCGCCGGTTCTGAGTGCCATACGAATCCCCTGGTTTGACGCTCGCGACTCGATGCGTCGCGGGCGCGTTCGCCGGACGATTTTGCACGCATCGTGCCTCGGGCGCGCAGCGACGGTGCTTGTCAGCGGTCGCCGCGCGCGGTAGCGTATGCGCGGCTCAGGCGGATGAGGCTATGAGGCTGACGTGGTGGACGACAGTGAAGGTGGCCCGATGAACATCGGGGTCGCGAAGGAACGCGCGGCCGGCGAGCGGCGCGTCGCGCTCGGGCCCGAGAGCACCGCCAAGCTCGTGAAAGCCGGCGCGCAGGTGCTCGTGGAGCGCGGAGCGGGCAGTGCGGCGGGATTTCCCGACGCCGTATTCGAGAAAGCCGGCGCGTCGCTCGTCGACGATGCTGGCTCGCTCTACGCGAAATCCACAATCGTGCTTCGCGTGCAGCCGCCCACGATCGACGAGGTTGCGCTCCTCCCCGAAGGGAGCGTGCTGATCTCGTCAATGCCGGCAGCCACCAGCAGCGATCTCGTGAAGGCGCTCGCCGCGCGCAGAATCACGGCCTTCGCTCTCGAGAAGGTTCCGCGCATCACCCGCGCGCAGTCGATGGACATGCTCTCATCGCAGAGCACGGTGTCGGGCTACAAAGCGGTGCTCATCGGCGCCGCCGCGCTGCCGAAATTTCTTCCATCACTCACCACTGCTGCCGGATCGATCCCTCCCGCGCGCGTGTTCGTGCTCGGCGCCGGTGTCGCGGGACTTCAGGCGATAGCGACCGCGCGCCGGCTCGGCGCGATCGTGTCCGCCTTCGACGTGCGCGCGGCGGCGGCCGAGCAGGTGATGAGTCTCGGCGCGACGTTCGTGGCATCCGACCTCGTGGCGGCGGATGCGGAGACCAAGGGCGGCTACGCGCGTGCGCAAGGCGAGGAGGAGCGCGAGCGGACTCTCGCCGCGATCGGCCGCCACATCGTCGATCAGGACCTCGTGATCACGACGGCGCTGATCCCTGGGCGTGCGGCGCCGGTGCTGATCACGAAGGCGATGGTGGAGTCGATGCGTCCGGGATCGGTGATCGTCGATCTCGCGGCGGAGGCTGGCGGCAACTGCGAGCTCACGAAGCCGAACGAGACGATTCAGGTCAACGGCGTCACGATCATCGGTGCGGTGAACCTCCCGGCCACCGTACCGTTCCATGCGAGCCAGATGCTGAGCCGCAACGTGCTCACGCTGCTGCAGCATCTGATCAAGGACAACACGCTCACGATCGACCTGAACGATGAAATCACGAAGGCGATGGTCGTGACCCACGAGGGAGTGGTGGTATGAAACCCACGTCATTCATGCAGCTGTACGTGTTCATGCTGGCGGCATTCGTCGGCTTCCAGATCATCACGCGCGTGCCGCCGCTGCTGCACACTCCCCTCATGTCGGCGACGAACGCGATCTCCGCCATCTCGCTGGTCGGCTCGCTCGTTGCCGCCGGCTCGGATCGCGGCATGGTGAGCACGGTGCTCGGCTTCGTCGCTGTGACGGCGGCTATGACCAATGTCGTCGGCGGCTTCGTGATCACCGATCGCATGCTGAAGATGTTCAAGCACGACCCGGCGCCACCGAAGGACGCGAAGGCCGGTGCTAACGCGAGTCCATCCGGCAGCGCCGCGCAGGGAGCGGACGCGCCCGGAGCGAGGAAATAGTGCGCGAGACCTTCACCCAGGTCACATACCTGGTCGCGTCGGTTCTCTTCATCCTCGGTCTCCGGAGCCTCACCAAGCCGGATTCCGCGCGACGGGGCATGCACTACGCGGCGATCGGGATGCTGCTCGCGATCGTCGGCACGCTCGTGCAGCACGAGATCGTTCGCTACGACTGGATCGCCGGCGGTCTCATCGTCGGCACGATCATCGGCATTCCGCTCGGCACGCAGGTGCCGATGACGGCGATGCCGCAGCGCATCGCGATCTCGCACATGTTCGGCGCGCTCGCGGCCACGCTCGTGGGCATAGCGGAATACTGGCTGCACGGCGCGGAGCTCGGTGCGGCGAAGATGGCGGCGGTCGGCTTCGAGGTGCTCTTCGGCTCGCTCACGGTGACGGGCAGCTTCATGGCGTTCGGCAAGCTGCAGGAGATCATCACCGGGCGCTCCGTGACGTACAAGGGGCAGAACGCGGTGAACATCACGCTCTTCGGCGCGACCGTGCTGATGTTCGTCTACCTGATCTTCGATCCCGGCAACACGGTGATCTTCTACACGATGATCGGGCTCGCGCTGCTCATCGGCGTGTTCATGGTGCTGCCCATCGGCGGCGCCGACATGCCCGTGGTCATCTCGCTGCTCAATTCGTACGCGGGCCTGGCGTCGGCGGCGACGGGATTCGCGATCGGCAACAACGTCCTGATCATCGCGGGCGCGCTCGATGGCGCGTCGGGATTCATCCTGTCGATCGTGATGAGCAAGGCGATGAACCGCTCGTTCCAGAACGTCATCTTCGGCGCATTCGGCGCGGCGCCCACCACGTCCGCGAAAACAGCATCGGGATTGAGCGTTCGCTCGATCAGCGCGGAGGACGCCGCGATTCAGCTCGCGTACGCGAAGCTCGTGATCATCGTGCCGGGATATGGTATGGCGGTTGCACAGGCACAGCACCAGGTGCGCGAGCTCGCGGAGCTCATCGAGAAGAAGGGCGGTGAGGTGAAGTACGCGATTCACCCGGTGGCGGGACGCATGCCCGGGCACATGAACGTGCTCCTGGCCGAGGCGAATGTGCCGTATGATCGGTTGTACGACATGGATGAGATCAACGGCGAGTTCGAGCGCGCCGATGTCGCGCTCGTGATCGGCGCCAACGACGTCGTGAATCCGGCCGCGCGCGCCGACAAGTCGAGCCCGATTTACGGTATGCCGATTCTGAACGCCGATAAGGCGCAGAGCATCATCGTGCTCAAGCGCAGCATGAACCCGGGCTTCGCGGGAATCGAGAACGAGCTGTTCTACAACGACAAGACGAGCCTGTTGTTCGGCGATGCGAAGACGTCACTGTCGAAGCTCGTTGCGGAGATGAAGACGGTGTGATGCGGCGCGCGCGCACGCTTCGGATCGCGTGGCTGCTCGCGCTCTGCACGTGCTCGAAACACGAGGCACCGCGGCCGCGCCAACCGAGCGCCGACTCGGCGGTCACCGCGAAGGCGGAAGAAAATCGCGCGGCGCAGACCGACGAGTGGAATCTCGCGGAGGTCGTGAAGCGGCTTGGCGAAGCGGGGCTCGTCGTGACCGACAGCGGGCACGTGGTGCACCATGCGGGGCTCACGCGGCTGGGCAACT
>DASXQD010000511.1:0-7451 GCA_036493195.1 Gemmatimonadaceae bacterium
GCATAAGCGAGGCGCGCGCTCAGGAATCCGCTGGGCGCGCGTGCTCGATATCGCTTGCGCCCGACTCCATCCCTGTCGGCCGCCGCGGCCTCAGCCAGTAGAGCACCGCCGCAGCAACCACCACACCCGCCGCGCCGAGAAACTCGACGGTGCGCGCGCTCGTGAGCAGCCACACCACCACCGCACACGCGAGCAGCGGTACGATCGGCCCGCCCGCCACGCGAAACGCTGCGCCTTGTGCCCGGACATCTCCCACCTCCCGCGCATCGCGCCTTCGGAGTTCGAGCACCGCAGCGCAACACGCCAGATCCACCAGCAGGATGCCCACCGCCGAGAGCACCGCGAGCACGCGAAAGGATCCGCTCACCGCCAGTGCGCACGACAGCGCCGCGTACGTAACGATCGCGACGTGCGGCGTGCGGAAGCGCGCGTGGACCGCGCCGAGTCGCGCGGGCAGGAGTCCGTCGCGCGCGAACGCGAAGAGCAGGCGCGGCGTCGCGAGCATGTCGCCGCTCACGTAACCAAGCGTCGACACGATCGCCGCGAGGATGATGATCGTGCGCCCCGGAGCTCCGAGCGCGCGCTCGGCGACTGCGCCGAGTGGTGCGTCGGTGATCGTGGCGAGCGCGGGCCCGAGAACGCCTTGGCTGACGATCTGCAGCCCGGCATACAGCAGCGCGACGGTGCTCAATCCGAGAAGTACGGCGCGCGGTACCGTGCGCGCGGGGTTTCGCACCTCACCGCTCGACGTGAGCGGGCCCTCTACGCCGGTGAACGCGAACATCAGAACGAGCGACGCGCGTCCGATGTCGGCGAGCGGCGGGAAGCCCTCCCACTTCAGGTAGGATGGATGCAGCACGAACATCCCCGCGATAATGAGCAGCACGAGCGGGATGAGCTTCGCGGCCGTGATGAGCTCCATCAGTCGCGCACCCGTGCGCACACCGCGCACGTTGACGGTTGCGAGAACGGCGTACAGCAGAACGAGCATCGCAGTGCGCAACGCGACTCCACCGCCCTCCGGCAGCAGCGCGATCAGCGAGCCGACGAAGATCGTGGCGACAGCCGCACTCGCCGCCATCTGCGCGCATCCGAGCAGAAGCCCCGCAGTAAAGCCCACGTACGGGCCGAACGCGGCTTCCACATACGCGTATGCGCCACCACTCACGTGCACGCGGCTTCCGACTTCCGCGAAGCACAGACCGAAGAGCGCGACCAGAGCGGCGCAGATGAGATAGGCGACCATTGCCGCGGGGCCGAGAATCGCGGCGACCACGGCGGGAAGCACGAAGATTCCCGATCCGACGATCGTGTTTACGATGTTCGCGGCGAGCGCGCGTACTCCGAGCGCACGCACCAGCGCCGGTTGGTCCGGACGTATGTCGCGCGGCCCAGCCGCTGGCGTCGTCATGCGCCAATGTAGTGTCGAGCGAGCGGGGACAGTAGCGTACCGAGCGTTACCGCGTCGAGCGCATCACGCCTCGTTACCCGACTGTGCGCCCTTCTTGCAGCGCACGTGATGTACGCCATGGGAGGCTTTATGTACGCCATGGGAGACTTTCGTCACGAGGAGCGTGTGCGGCTCTACGACAAGATTGCGCCCGACCTCAGCAAGCGAGACCGCGATTCTCTCGAAGGCGCGGGACTGACGCCACGACAGATCGACGATACTGTCGCGGCGCTCCGAGTTCGGATGCCAAACGGATTCTCGCGGCAGGATGTGCTCGACACCGTGCATTCGCCGGACTGATCCTCGATTGCTCGGCGCGCAGCAGCGCGGCCATCTGCGCCGGGTTCCCTCGCTCGCGAATGACGATGTGTATTTTCCGAAAGGGAAACCGTCGCTCGGCAAAATAGACAGCCGGCTCCGTCGCGATCGACAAGGAGCTGTTCTTGATATCGCGAACGACGCCGACGACCTCGTGATCGTCGCCCGCTACGAGTCGCGAGCCCAGCCGCCAGATGAAGCGTGTGCTCGTGGTGAAATGCTTCCCGATCGCATCATCCCCGGGCTACAGCTGGCGCGCCAATGTCTCGTTGACGATGGCGACGCCGATCGACGTCGGCAGATCGTCGTCGCTGAACATGCGACCACGCAACATCTGAACGCGCAGCGCGGCGAAGTAGCCCTCGTCGACCGTGTGAAATTGCGCAGTCGACTCATCTCCCTTTGCTACTGACGCAGCACCGACCACGAGCAATGGGACAGGCGATCATCAGTGATCGGCTCTGGCAATCACTCGATCGACAGATGGAGGGGTCCTTCCGGCCGGCGTTGTTCGTTCTGTCCGCAGCGTCATAGCTCCTGCTCGTCATCGCGTGCATCTACTCGTTGGCGAGAATCACCAAGACAGCTCGGAGATTCGGTACAAATTAATACGACTCAACATTGTATTCATTCTGTCACTAACGGATTCACACTCATTCCACTATTGCGCATGTCGAGATCACGCCATACGAATAAGACGCGTCGTTTCCTCGTCGTGTGTCTGGACTCCTCCGGTCCTCGTCACGACGATTCGACACCCGTTCGCAGAGGTTCGTATGCAGCCCGACTCTCCGAATTCTCAGCCATCCGATTCACGAATCGGCGAGAGCACAATCGTAAACACCAATCACCGGCTTCGCACGAGTCTGGAGATGGTGTTTCAGGACGCGCATCTGCAAACTGCGGATGCGTCAGCAAGCGCGCATCGCGAGCTTCGCGCGGCACTCCGTCAGGTGTGCATGGATGCGCGGCACTCGGGACTTCGCGCGGAGCAGCTGCTCGTGTTGATCAAGGACGTGTGGTCCGGCATTCCCGCCGGGATCTCGCGTGTGCGATCGATGCACGGAGACGAGCGGCTCAACTACGTCATCTCGACGTGCGTGGACGAGTACTACGGAAACCAGACGGACGACGAGCTGAGGAAACGCGACCGCACGCCGTAGCGCTCGCGGGGCGCGGTTGAGCTCCACCGTACCGGTGATCATCAACGCCGGCGCCGGAAATCCGCATGTCGAGGATCGGTCTCGCACGCTCACCGCGCTCTTTCTCGCCGGTGGCATCCACGCAGATGTTCGTCACGCCCGCACCGGCGATGAGATCGACACGCTCGTGCGTGCGGCGGTCGCCGAACATCCACGACTGCTGATCGCGGCGGGCGGCGACGGGACGATCAGCACCGCCGCAGCTGCGGTCGCCGGCACCAGCATCACGCTCGGCGTACTTCCCTTCGGCACGCTCAATCACTTCGCGAAAGACCTGGGCGTCCCGCTCGAGCTTGAGGCGAGCGTGCAGAGCATTATTGAGAACAACGTGATCGCGGTGGATGTCGCCGAGGTGAACGGTCGCGTCTTCATCAACAACTCGAGCCTCGGACTCTATCCCGACATCGTGCGCGATCGCGAACGCCAGCAGTCACGGTTGGGCCGCGGCAAATGGCGCTCGTTTCTCTGGGCCTCGCTCTCGGTGTTGCGAAGGTTCCCGTTTCTCGTGGTGCGCATCGAGGTCGAGTCGACGAAGCGGGACTTTCTCACTCCGGTCGTGTTCATCGGCAACAACGAATATCAGATGCAGGGCTTCGACATTGGTGCGCGCGAGTCGCTGGAGCGCGGGGTGCTCAGCGTCTACGTCGTGAAGAAGCAGCGGCGAGCCGCGCTCGTCAGGCTATCGCTTGCAGCACTCCTGGGTCGACTGGAGCAGGCGCGCGACTTCGAATCGCTCACCGCAACCGAGCTCGTCATTGAGACGAACCGCAGGCATGTGCTCGTCTCCACGGACGGCGAGGTGCATCCGATGACCTCGCCTCTGCAGTACCGTATCCGACCAGGAGACCTGCGCGTGATCGTGCCGCGCGTGGTGGGATAAAACAGGAAGGGCAACCAGCGATTGCCGGCTGCCCCTCATGCTACTGGTAGCTCTTTAGAGCCAGATCAGGGTGAACCGTTGCGGCACGGTGGGCTGGTCGGCCCTCCGCACAGCTCGTTTCCGGTTCCGCCGCCGATTCCGCAGATGGTGAATCCATCCGTGGTCCCGTTGAAACCGACCTGGGTCAATTCGCGGAACGTGCCGAACCGTTCCACCTTCGGCTTTTGATACACCGCGCCTCCATGTCGAAGGGTTCTGCCGGGCCGCCTGCCCGGTCGTAGTCGGGGCCATCGTGGCCTCCACGCTCGATTTCTATTGCGAGGATAATGCCACCGAAAAGGCCATAACGCAAGCGGGCTCGACCGACTCGGCTCAGCCTGCTCGGCCTTAAGTGCGCTACGTCACGCTCGTGGCAACCGCCAAGACTACCGCCACAGCTCCCAATCCAGTTACAAGGGCAAGCATGAGTCCAGCGCCACGAATCCATTCGTCATATCTCACACCGGCGGCAGCGAGCACCGCCATCAAGGCACCATTCGTAGGCGTCACCAGCTCACACATGCCGGCACCGTACTGGTAAGCGAGAACGGCGACCTGACGCGACATGTGCAGCAAGTCCGCAACGGGAGCGAACACTGGCAGAGTCAGCACTGCCTGGCCACTCACGCTCGGCACCGGCACGTGGATCGCCACGTGTGCGCCCATCATCCCGAGCGCGGCGACTGACGTGGGCAAGCCCGCGAGTGCCGAGGCCAAGCCGTTCACGACGGTGTCGATGATCATCCCCTGCTCCATTACCGCTGAGATCGATCGCGCGAAGCCGATGAGCAGCGCCGCATACGCCATCGACTGAAAACCTTCGACGAACGCTTCGGCGGTTCCGGTGACTCCAAGGCCGCCGACGATTCCCGCGATCACTCCCATCACGAAGAAGAGCGCGGCCTCCTGATCGAAATCCCAGTGCAGCTTGGCGACGCCCCACACGAATACCGCGAATGTCCCGAGCACGAGCCCGAGCACCGCGCGTCCGCGCCAGCCGAACGACCGAGCATCGCTCGCGTCGACGGGAGCGGTTGCAACGTGAATGCGATGCGCGTGGCGCATGGTGCCCGCGATCCAGAGCAGGAGCGCCAGGGCCAGAAAGGCTGTACGGAATTGCGCTCCCGAGAATTGCGGCACTCCCGCGACTTTCTGACCGATCAGAACCTGAAATGGATTGATCGGACTGAAGGCCGAGCCGATGGCCGCGGAGCCGACACTCATTTCGGCGACCGTCAGCGCGTCGAAGCCCAATCGCTGCGTGAGCATGAGGAGGGCCGGGACGATCGCGATGATCTCCTCCTGCATGTTCTCGAACGCGCCGCCGGCGGCGAAGGCCAGGCAGACGATCGGGATGGCAATGATGCCGCGATCGCCGAGCCGGCGCACGAGCCAGTCGATGCCGTCGCGGAGTGCGCCGGTCTTGTCGACGACACCGAATGCGCCGCCCACGAGAAAGACGAACGCGATCACGGACGCCGCATCGATGATCCCGTCCGGGATCGCGACCACCGTCTCGAAGGGCGTGACCGGATGCGCGCTGACGCGATGATACGAGCCTGCGACGGCGATCTTTCTTCCGCTGGCCGGATCGTCCCGCATTTCGAACTTGCCGGCGGGGAGCACGTGCGTGAGCGCCGCCGCGACGATCGTGCAGCCGACGAGGAGCGTCAGTGGATGCGGGAGTCTCACCTGGCGGCCCGCACCACCCCTGCGGCTTCCAGCGCGCGCAGATATTCCGCCACGAGGCTCACGTCTACGGGGCCATACTCGGAGCTCACCGCATCGCGGATGTCGCGCGTGGTTCGCTTGCCGTCCACGAAGTTGAGTATCTCGTACGCGTACTCGTCACCATTTCCGCGCAGTCCCTGATAATCGAGCAGCCTGGGCGCCGCGCGTCCCTTGGTGTGGTCGGCGAGATAATCATAGCCGAACACCACCATCGGGCCCGCGACCGCGGCATTGCGAGTGAAGATGACGGTCCCTTCTCCCGAGGGCGCGGCGGCAGCTTCTGGTGCGCCGGTAACCGCCTCGAGGCGTTGAAAGAAGGCGTTCGCCGCGAGACGTACACTGTCGGGAATCGGCGCGAACGTCGCGATCGATTCGAAGACTTCGTGCTGCTGCGAGAGGAAGGAACGCGTGAGCGCTGCGGCATCCGCGGGCGACAGAGTGGCGCGGCGGTCCAGCATCGTCGCCGCGCGTCGCAGCGTCGACGATTCCATCGCGGCCCACAACGCCGGAACGTCCGATGCCTTCAGATTCGCGAGAAAGAGCGCGCTCGCGGCGCCGATGAACGCGGCGCGCTGCAGCTTCGTCGCATCGATGTTGCCCGGCACGTCGAAATTGGTGTGGATGTAGCGGTCGGGCCAATCGTTGAGGTAGATGCCCGGGATCTTCCACGAGCCCTCCTCGTACAGCTCGTGATCGCTTCCCATCGAGAACTCCGCCAAATCGCCGAGCAGAGGCTCCTTGCCGCCGTCGCCCGAGACGAGCGGATATTTACCACCCGTTCCCTCGGCGTACATCTGTGATTCGGAGTTGAGGAAGGTGCCGAAGCGCTGTCCGACATCGTAGACGAACGAGGGAAGGCTCGCGGGCCCGCGGGTCACGTGGAAAATCGCCTTGGTCACGGGACCGCCGCCGACCATGTCCATGTGTATCACGGCCTTGAAGCGCGCGCGCATTTCGGGCTGCGCATGAAAGAGGGCGAGGGTACACTCCACCTCGCACGGCCATACGAAACGAATGCTGCGGGACGGACGCGCGATTTTTCCATCTGCGATCAACGTCGCGAGCGTGCGCGCGACCTCAAGAATTGTGGCGCAGCCGCTCGCGTTGTCGTTGGCACCGGGTCGCTGATGATCGAGATGGCAGCTCAGCACGATCTCCTCGCCGCGCTTGTCGGCGCCGGGGATGAGCGCCGTCACGGGATTGTAGGTGGCGGGGTGACGCGATGCGCGCACGATCGCGTGCAGTGTCACGTGCTCGCCCGCGGCCAACCGCTCCTGAAGCGCGCGGTACTGCTTGAGCGACAGCATGAAGGCGAAGGTGTGCCGGGCTTCGAAGGAGTCGAGGTGCCCCCAGCGAATCGCGTTCACATCTTCGCGCGACCAGGCGTTCGGCTGGTTCTGCGCCGCGCTCACGACTCCCTTCGCGCCGAATTTGTCGATCGCGAGCGGTACGACACCGCCCGGCGCCTCGGACGTGAGCACGAGCTTTCCGCGCACGTTTTTCCCTGCGTAGTCCTTCTCTGACGTTCCTGCGCCAACGTCCACCAGCTCCGTCGTTACGTCGGCGCTGTCGCTGTCTTCGGCGAGAATCACCGGCGTGTCCTCGAAGCTGGCGATGCGCGTGACCGGCGTGATGCGGCCTCCCTCCGGGCGCATCTCCCACAGCTCGGCGAACTCCGGATCCCAGGCGAGTCGCGCCTTCTGCGTGCCGTACATCGTGTGGCCGTCGGCAGGAATCTCGTGCACCGTGACTTCCTCGAGGCCGTAGAGCTTCGCCTGTGCCGCCACGAAGTCGGCGGCCGCACGGAATTCCTTCGATGCGCGCATGCGAT
>DASXQD010000512.1:0-10334 GCA_036493195.1 Gemmatimonadaceae bacterium
GCGAGACGGTCACGATCGAGGTCGACGGCACGAGCTATCCGTTGCTTCCGGAAGACGTGACCATCGTGCGACACGCATCGGGGAGTTTGCTCGTACGGGAAGAGAATGGGTTGTTCGCCGCGATCGATCCGACGATTACGCCGGAACTGCGGCGCGAAGGAATGGCGCGTGAGCTGGTGAGCAAGGTTCAGCAGATGCGGAAGGCCGCGCGGTTCGCGGTGAGCGATCGGGTGCGGCTCGACCTGGACGGTGGACCGGAGCTCGCAGCAGTGGTGAAGGAGTACGAGTCGTACATCGCGGGCGAGGTGCTCGCGAACGAGGTCACCGTGGCAGGCGGCCTCGCAGAGACAGCTGACGCAGTGCAGACCATCGTGCTCGATGCCGGGTCGGTTCGCATTGCCTTGACGAGAGTGAATTAGCGATGCCGTCCTCGACAGGCGCTAAAAAAGAGAAGCCGATGGCGAAGAAGAGTCTGGCGCATTTCGAAAAGCGCCTGCTCGATGAGCGCAAGCGCGTCGTGAAGGAGCTCGGCAGCTATGGCGAAGCGTTCGGCGCTACGCTCCAGAGTGCCGATGGCAATCTCAGCTCGTACTCCTTCCACATGGCCGATCAGGGCACCGACGCGATGGAGCGCGAAAAAGCTTTCCTCTTCGCGAGCTCGGAGGGGCGTTTCCTCTGGCACATCGATGAGGCGCTGCGCAGGCTATATCGCTCACCGCAAACGTTCGGACGCTGCCACAGCTGCGGCGAGGAGATCGATTTCGACCGACTCGATGCGCTGCCGCACGCGCGTCTCTGCTTCACGTGCAAACAGCGCGAAGAAGATGCAAAGAAATAAATCCGAATCGACCACTTTCTGGTCGATCATCGCCTTCGTCGTCATCACGGACTTCGCCACGAAGGCGCTTGCCGTTGCGATGCTCGTGCCGCAGCACGTGCCGCGCGAGGTGTTCGGCGAGTGGGCGCGGCTCACCCTCGTGCACAATCCGGGCGCCGCGTTCGGCGTGAGCGCCGGGCCCTACTCGCGTCAGATCTTTCTGCTGCTCACCGTCGTTGCGCTGCTCGTGCTCTCGAAGCTCTATCGCACGACCGCGCCGGGAGACCGGCTGCGCGTGATCGCACTCGGCCTCGTCTGCGGCGGCGCAATCGGCAATCTCATCGATCGTGTGCGCTCGCCCATAGGCGTCGTCGATTTTCTCGACATCGGGTTTCGCGACTGGCGCTGGCCCACGTTCAACGTTGCCGACATGGCGGTGAGCATCGGCGCGTTCCTGCTCGCGTGGGCGCTCTGGGGTGAGGAAGACGTGAGTGAGCCGGTCCCCAAGTCAGTGACCGAGACGACGCGCGCGTGAGGCGCGCGCGCCGGGCGCGGGGCGCATGACGGGACCGGCCACCCACGAATTCACGCTCCACGCCGACAGTGAGCTGCGTCTCGACCTGCTCCTCGCGCGCGAGCTCGGCACCTCGCGCACGCACGCCGCCACGTTGATCGCCAACGGGAACGTGACCGTCGGCAACAAACGCGAGAAGGCGAGCTACCGTCCGGAGAGCGGCGATCACATCGTGGTGATGCTCCCCGCACCGGCATCTCGCGAGGTGCTCGCCGAGGACATCCCGCTCGATGTGATGTTCGAGGACGAGCACGTGATGGTGGTGGACAAGCCATCGGGAATGGTCGTGCACCCGGCGCCGGGCCATTGGAGCGGCACGCTCGTGAACGCGCTCAAGGGGCGCGGCGGTGCGCTTGCGGCCGGCGAGCACGGCGAGGACCGCGCGGGCATCGTGCATCGCCTCGACAAGGAAACATCCGGACTGCTCCTCGTCGCCAAGACGGATCTCGCGCTGCGCAAGCTCGGCGCCGATCTCTCGGCGCGGCGAGTGGTCCGACGATACGCCGCGCTGTCGTGGGGGCACGTGACCGGCGACCGCCTCACCGTCGACAAGCCTGTCGCGCGCGATCCGCGAGACCGAAAGCGCATGGCAATCGTCACTACAGGACGAGCGGCGAAGACGGATTTCGTGCGACTGGCCCGGTTCGAGTCGGTCGACTTGCTGCGTGCGCACCTCCACACCGGTCGCACGCATCAGATCCGCATACATCTCGCATCGGTGGGACACCCTGTGGTGGGGGATGACATGTACGGTGGAGGCGGTGGTCGGCGGCTCGTCGAGCTGCCGCCGCACCGGCATTTCCTCCATGCCGCATGGCTGATCTTCCCGCACCCGGTCACCGGCGAATCCGTTGAGCTTCGCTCGCCTCTTCCGGCCGATCTGCGGCGATCGCTCGCCGCCGTTGCGGAGTCGGAGGCGTTGCTGGTGCACCCGGATCCGCTGGACGATCTTGGCTTCTACCGCCTCACTACCTGACGCAGCGTCCGACATAGCGCCCCGCCAGCTGCTCCTCTTTCGGCTGGCGGATCGTATCGCTGGGATCGAGCTGGAGATCGTGCGCGAGATCCTTCCGCCGCCTCCGGCCACACGTCTCCCTGGTGCGCCTGCGTACGTTCGCGGACTGATAAACGTCCGCGGCACCGTCATCACCCTCATCGACCTCGTCTCACGCCTTTTCGGGCACCCGGCGCTTCCGGGCGGCCCGGTCATGCTGATCGAGCACCAGAATCGGGTGATCGGCGTGGCCGTGGACGAGGTCATCGAAGTCCAGCCGCTCCCACCCGACGGCTGGAAGACCTCAGTTGGCGACCTTCTCCCCGGCGGAATCGTCTACGCCATGGGGGAGATCGACTCCCAGACCGTGTTGTTGCTCGACATCCCCGGATTACTCACGAAGGTGCTCGTCTAGTGCTCGTTTAACGGAGGCTCAGGGTGAGTCACACTGTACTGATCTGCGACGACGCGGTGTTCATGCGCACGATGATCTCGGACATTCTCGAGGAGTCGGGCTACGAGATCGTCGGACAGGCCGAGTCGGGAGTGCAGGCGATCGAGCGCTACAAGGCGCTGCGCCCCGACCTGGTGACGATGGACATCGTGATGCCCGACATGGGCGGCATCGATGCCGTTCGCGAGATCACGAGCTTCGATGCGAACGCCAAGATTCTCATGTGCAGCGCCATGGGACAGCAGGCGCTCGTGGTCGAGGCGATTCAGGCGGGAGCGAAGGATTTCGTGGTGAAGCCCTTCCAGCCGAGCCGGGTGCTGGAAGCCGTACAGCGCGTGCTCGGTTAGGCGCGGTCGCGACCGTCAGCAGGCGACATCGATGGACATCGCCAAGTACGCCGCGCTCTTTCAGTCCGAGAGCCGCGAGCAGCTCTCGACGATCAACGAGGAGCTGCTCGCGCTCGAGCGCGCGCCCACGGCCGTCGAGCCGGTGAGCGCCGTCTTTCGCGCCGTGCACACGATGAAAGGCATGAGCGCGACGATGGGCTACGCGACGGTGACCGCGCTCGCGCACGAGCTCGAGTCGCTGCTCGATCGCGTGCGCCACGCCGAGATCGTCGTCGATCGCGAGGTCACGGACACGCTCTTTGCGGCGGTTGATGCGCTCGAGCGAGCGGTAGAGATCGAGGTGGTGGGCGGCTCCGCGGAAGAGACGGCGGCTCCTGCGCTCGCACGACTGCGTGATCTCGCCGTCGCGCGCGCGCGCGCGGAGCCTCCGATCCCACTGTCGACGCAGGAGTTCGCAATCCCGAGCTCCACGCAGGAATTCGCGATCCCGACGTCCACCCAGGAGTTCGCGATCCCGACCTCGACGCAGGAATTCCGGATTCCCGCCTCGACGCAGGAGTTCGCGATTCCGGGTGCGCCGCGCTCGGCGGCCTCGCACGGACCGCGTACGATTCGGGTCGAGCTGCGCCGGCTCGACGGCCTCACGAATCTCGCGGGCGAGCTGCTCGTCGCTCGCGGGCGCCTCACCGATGTGGCGCAGGAGATTGCCGATCCCGCGCTGGACGAGGCACTCGCGCAGACCACCCGGCTCATCGCCGATCTGCACGACCAGATCATGTCGAGCCGCATGGTGCCGGTCGGACAGGTGTTCGACCGCTTTCCGCGTCTCGTGCGGGATGCTGCCAAGTCGCTCGGCAAGGAGATCGAGCTCGCGCTCGAGGGGCGCGACATCGAGCTCGATCGCTCGATGCTCGACGAGATCGGCGAGCCCATCGTGCACCTCCTGCGCAACGCCGCCGATCACGGCATCGAGCAGCCGGATGTGCGCGAGCGCGCAGGGAAGCCGCGCGCGGGCCAGCTCACGCTCGCCGTCACGCGTGAGCGGCAGATGGTGACCATGCGCGTCGAAGACGATGGACGCGGCATCAACCGCGACCGGGTGCTCGAGCGCGCGCGCGCCGAGGGGCTGGTCGACGCTGCGGCCGATTCCCTGAGCGACGAGGATCTCGTGCGGATCATCGCGCGGCCCGGGTTCAGCACGGCGGCCTCGGTCACCAATCTCTCCGGGCGCGGCGTCGGCATCGACGTGGTGCTGACGCGCGTGCGTGCGCTCGGCGGCTCCGTCGAGATCTCATCCGAGGCCGGCAAAGGAACGAGCGTCACGCTGCGGCTGCCGGTCACGCTGGCGATCGTGCGCGCTCTGCTCGCGCGCGTCGACGGCGAGATGTACGCGGTGCCGATGACGCACGTGCGCGAGACGGTGGAGCTGCGCCAGAGCGGTCGTCGCCGCGTGCAGGGGCGGGAAGTCATGCTGCTGCGCGACGAGGTCGTGCCGCTGCTGCACTTCCGTGAGATCGTGGGGCTCCCCGAAGCATCGCTCGTGAGCGTCGATGGCTCCACTCAGGTGATCGTGATCGAGTGCGACGGACGAAGAACGGGGCTGGTGGTGGATGAGTTTGCGGGGGAGCAGGACATCGTGGTGAAGGGGTTCGACGGCGTGCGTGATGGGCTCGCCCTGTTCAGTGGCGCAACGATCCTGGCCGACGGCGCACCCGCGCTGATCGTCGACGTCAGCAGTCTCACTTAGGGAGCACGCGATGGCGGATCTGCTGCAACTCAACACGCTGGAGCTCGATGCGCTCCGTGAGACTGCGAATATCGGCGCGGGCCATGCCGCGACCGCGCTTTCGCAGATGACCGGCAACACGATCATGATCACCGTGCCGACGATCACGATCGCCGCGCTCGAGGACGTACCGCAGCGCATCATGCCCGACGAGGAGCCGATCGTCGCCGTGCTGATGCAGATGATGGGCGATCTCACGGGGCGCACACTGCTCGTGTTTCCGCATCCCACCGCCATCCGCCTCTCACAACTCATGCTGCGGCGGCCGAACAATCCCGGCGCGCCATTCGGCGATCTGGAGCAGTCCGCGATCAAGGAAGCCGGCAACATCCTCAGCGGCGCCTACATGAATGCGCTGAGCGAGTTCATGGGACTCATGCTGCTTCCGTCTCCGCCGAGTCTCGCTGTCGACATGTCGACGGCGGTGTTGAACACGGCGTATCTGCAGTTCGGGACGGAGCGCGACATGGTGGTCGCAGTCGAGACGCAATTCTTCCTGCAGGGTGAAGGCGAAGAGCTGCGCGGCTTCTTCCTGCTGCTGCCCGACGCAGCGTCGTTGCAGGTGATTCTGCGCGCGGTACGAGCGCTGTGACCGCGAACGGCTCGTCGGCAACGCCCATCTCGCAGCGCGATCGCGACATTCTGCGGTCGTTCGCGCGGCGCATCGATGGCTCCGATGCCGGCGCGCACAACAACCTCGGCGTGCTGTATTACAACAAGGGGATGTACGAGGAATCGGTCGCGGCGTTTGCGCGCGCACTCGAGCTCGATTCCAAGATGCAGGTTGCACAACGCAATCTCGAGGTAGCGTACTTTCACACGGGCTACTACGACCGGCGAGTCGCGGAGCTGCGCGACCGGTTGCGCGGGCACCCGGACGACCGTGAGGCGCGCTGGGAGCTCGGTCGCGCGTACGCCGCCATCGGCGATGCGAAGGAGGCGGTGGCAGAATTCGCCGCGATTCTGCAGTACGCGCCCAACGACGTCGGAGCGATCGTGCAGCTGGGCCTCGCCGAAAAGGCGAACGGCGATCTCGAGAAGGCACAGTCCTGGCTCGAGCGCGCGCTCGCGCTCGATGACAGGAGCCCGCTCGTTCATCAGTACATCGGCGAGGTGCTCTACAACCGCGGGCTCAACGATCAGGCGCTCGCCGCGCTGCACCGCTCGATCGAGCTCTCGCCGGAAAATGCCGACGCGCTCTATCTCATCGGCTTCGTGCTCGGCGACATCGGTCGCCACGAAGAGGCGCGCACTGCGACCAAGCGCGCCATCCAGCTCAACCCATCGCTCTCGCGCGCGCAGGCGAATCTGTCGCTGGATCGCTACAACACCGCGCGCTATAACGAGCTCGTTCCGGCGCGACAGGAGCGTCGCTCCTCCGCGCTCGAGCTGTCCACCGATGGACATCTCGCGCACTACAATCTCGGCCTCGCCTTCCGCCAAAAAGGGTACTACGCCGAGGCGCTCAAGGAGTACAATCTCGCGCTCGAGCGCAACGAGGATGAGAACCTCGTGCGCCAGGCGATGGCAGAGGTGCATCTTCTCAAGAAGGATGCGCCGGCCGCCATCGAGCTCTACGATCAGATTGTCCTCGCGCAGCAGGACTCGCCCAAGCTGTGGTGCGAGCGCGGCGTCGCGCTGCATCAGCAGGGCCAGCACGCGGCCGCCGCCGAGAGCTATCGTCGCGCGCTCGCCCTCGATCCCGCGTACGCCATCGCGCACACCAATCTCGGAGTTGCACAGTATCACGCCGGCGAAACGGAAGCCGCGGTCGAGTCCTTTCGTGCCGCGCTATCATCGCAGCCGAGCTTCGTGAAGGCCTGGCTCAATCTCGCGCTTCTGCTCTTTCGTGGAAAACGGCTGCAGCTCGGCCTCGAGTCGTACCGCCAGGTGCTCACGGCCGAGCCGGAGCAGCCGGTGGCCTGGAACGGCATTGGACTCGTGCTCGCGGAGCTCAAGAAGTTCGAGGATGCGCGCAATGCGTTCGGGCGCGCGATCCACGCTCGCCCGAGCTATGCCGAAGCGCACTACAATCTCGGCTTCACGCTCTCGAATCTCGGCGACTTCGAGGGCGCCCTGCGCGCCACGAAGCGCGCGCTCGAGCTCGACCCATACTACACCCCGCAGAAATTCGAGCTCGCGATCGATGTCGAATACGAGGATCCCGAGCTCTCGATCGCGCCGGAGCTCGCCGGTAACGAGCGCACGGCGGCGAACATCGACAACTTCGCCTTCGATGTCGAGGTGCTCGACTCGCTCTTCACGGAGCTCGTGCCCGCCGCTCTCACTGCCGCTCCAGCTTCCGAGCCCGCGCCCGCGAGCACTCCCGTCGCGGAGGCGGTCGTAGAGCACCACTTCGTGCTCGCGCACGACTATCTCGCGAAGGGAATGCTCGACCGTGCGGTGGCGGAGGCGAATCGCGCGCTTTCGCGGGGCGCCCCGACGGCCGAGGGCTTCGCGATTCTTGGCGATATCTTCATGCGCCAGGGGCTGTTCGGCGAGGCGCTCGAGCGGTTCCGAAGCGCGCGAACGACGACGCCCGCGGATCCCAGACTGCTCGCCGGCGAAACGCGCGCGCTGCTCGCGCTCGATCGCGTCATCGAGGCGCGAGTCACGGCCGAGGCGCTGCTGAACGTGGATGGCGGCTCGGTGGAGGCGCTGCTGCTCACCGCTGCTGCGCGCGCGCGCGCAGGAGATCCGGGTGCGGCGCGAGAGCTGCTGCGCAGCGCGCGCCGACTTGCCCCCGCGCGCGCCGACGTGCTCAAGGAGTTCGGCGATGTCGCGCGGGCGGCGGGGGACATCGACGGAGCGATCACCGCCTACCGGAACGCGCTCGATCTCGATCGCGACTTCGCCGTGGTACACTATGAGCTCGCGCAGCTGCTGGCGGGACGTGGTGAGCACGCCAAGGCCGAGGAATCGCTCCTTGCGGCGCTCGAGGCGGTGCCCACCTACGTCGAAGCGATGCTCGCGCTCGCTCGCGTGCGTCGCCAGTTCGGGCGCGCCGAAGCGGCGCTCGCGCCGCTGGTCGAGCTGCTTCGCCGCGACCCGTACAACATCGAGGCACTGCTCTCGCTGAGCGAAGTGCTCCTCGAGCTCGATCGCCAGAAGGACGCCGCGATCTCGATCGATCGCGTGCTTCGTTTCGATCCGCGGCATGTGCTCGCCCTCTTTCTCAAGGGGCAGCTGCTCGCCTCTCGTCACCGCTATCGTGATGCGATCGCGACGTGGGAGCGTGTGATCGAGCTGGAGCCCGACAGCACGCACGCCCGTCGCGCGCGCCGCGAGTCGCGCACGGCCGCGGACCTCCTGCGGATCTTCAGCCGCCGCAAGGAGGTCGCGTAATGGCGATCGAGGGACCACTACGCGAGCTCGGCATTCACGATGTCTTTCAGCTGCTGGATCTGAGCCGGAAGACCGGTGCGCTCACCGTCACGTCGGTGCTTCGCGACAATCAGGGCACGGTCTACTTCGACCGTGGCTCGGTGGTGTTCGCGGCCATCCGCAGCAATCCGCATCCGCTTGGCGAGCTGCTGTTGCGCAGCGGCAAGATTACCGAGGCCGACCTCGCGCGCGCGCGCGACGCGCAGCGCGCGACGCACCCACACCGGAAGCTCGGCGAGCTTCTCGTGGAGAGCGGCTCGCTGACGAGCCGGGAGCTCGAGCGGCAGGTACGGTTCCAGGTCGAGGAGGTCGTGTTCGAGCTGATGTCGTGGCGCGAGGGATTCTTCTCGTTCGAAGAGCAGCCCGTGAACGATGCGACGGCGGAGGCGAACATCCGCATCTCCACGGAGTCGCTGCTCATGGAGGCGGCGCGCCGCATCGATGAGTGGTCGCGCATCGAGGGCAAGGTCGCGCACCTGGGCGTCGTGCCCGTACTGGCGGAAGTCGCGGAGGATCACCCCGGCTTTCTCGATCTGCGTCCGCGCGAGTGGGAAGTGCTCGCCGAGATCGATGGTACGCGCGATCTGCGCGCCATCGCCACCATGCTCGCCCAGAGCGAGTTCGACGTTGCACGAGTCGCCTATGGGCTGCTCTCGACGGGGATCGTGGAGCTGCGCAACGGCGAGCACTCGCCCGAGCTCGAGCGCGATGGCGCGACTCCCGCTTCGCCCACCACGGTCGCTCCACTCGATGCGGCCGCATCCGCGCTGCAGTCCGGCGAGATGCAGGTGGCGCTCGCGATTTGCGAGCGGATCACGAGCGAATCGCCGGAGCTCGCGGGCGGACATCTGTTGCTCGCGCGCGTGCTCAATCGGCTCGGCCGACAGGGCGATGCGGCGCTTGCGATCGCGCGCGGACTCGAGGCCGATCCCCTCAATGCCGAGCTGCACGCGGAGAGCGGCTACTGCGCGGCCTGGTGCGGCGACTTTCTCGACGCGCTCGCGTCGTGGGAGCGTTCACTGCGCTTGAATCCGGGGAGCCCCGACGCTCGACGAATTCGCGCGGCGCGCGACGCGGCCAGCCGTTTGCGCTCGCTGTTGCAGGAGCACATCGATGTCTGAGGAGATCAGGAGACTGAGCGAAGAGCTCGCGCGAGATCCGTCGAGTCTCGTCTTTCTGCAGCTCGGCGAGGCGCTTCGTCATTCGGGGCAGCTCGACCTCGGGCTCAAGGTTGCGCATCGCGGGCTCGAGCGGCACGCGCACAACGCGGATGCGCACGATCTGCTGGCGCGCATTCGCGTGGATCGCGGCGAGCTGCAGGACGCGTTCGATGAATGGGACATGGTACTTCGACTCGCGCCGAGTCACGTCGGCGCCCGAAAGGGAATGGGATACGTCCTCTTCAAGCAAGGAAAGCTGGCCGAGGCCGAATCTCATCTGAGCATGGCGGCGACGCACGATCACGGCGACGCATCCATCGCGACGGCGCTGCGCATGGTGCGGCGCCTGCTGCGCTACGCGCACGTGGCGGGGAATGGCAACGGATCTCCTGGACACGCCGAGCTGCTTGCGGCGCAGCATCGCGTCGAGGAAGAGGCGCGCCTGCTGTTCGCGGACATCCTCGGTGAGGGAGAGCACACCGCGCTGCTTCTCAACTCCGATGGTCTCGTGGCCGCAGGACTCTACGTAACCGCGGACGGCGAGGACGTGTCGCAGGAAGTCGGCGCGGCACTCACCGGTGTGCGCGATGAGGCGCTGCGCGCCGTGCGGCATCTCGACCTCGGCGCGTGGAAGGCCGTCGTCTACGAGACCGATCTGGCGACTGTCGCGCTCGCGCCGGCCATCGACGAATCGATGGTGCTGGTCGCGGCGGGCCGCTCGGTGCCGCTCGGATTCGTGCGGCGTGTGCTCGACCGGTGCGTGCAGCGCGCGACGGCGTGGCTCGAGGAGGTCTCATGAGCGCCTCACCGTTCGAGAG
>DASXQD010000513.1:0-11498 GCA_036493195.1 Gemmatimonadaceae bacterium
TCTTTGTCGTACTACTGAGCCGTGGTCGCCACGGAAGGTTGGAACGGTGAGCAAGGAAAAAGCGTTTCGAGTATCAGTAACGAAGGATTACCTTGTTTTTGCAGCGGCCCACTTCATCACGTTTGCCGGACATCGATGCGAATCGCTGCACGGACACAACTATAGAGTGGGGGTGACTCTCGAAGGCGATATCGACGAGGAAAGCTGGTATGTCGTCGACTTCTCGTTCGTGAAGAAGCTCATGAAACGCCTCTGCGATCAGATCGACCACAAAGTATTGCTGCCGCTCCAGAATCCGAAATTGCAGGTGACGACCGAAGGTGAACGCGTGCTCGTCGCGTATGACGGCAAGCCGCGATATGTGTTTCCGCTGTCCGATTGTGCATTGCTCGAGATTCCGAACACGACTGTCGAGATGCTGGCGCAGCTTCTCGCACGCCGGGCTCGCGTCGAGTTGACGGGAAAGCAGTTCGCAAAGCTCGCAGTAATCGAGGTCGAGGTCGAGGAGAACTTCGGCCAGTCCGCATTCTATCGCGAGCAGATTGGCTAACCGTTCCACATGACCTTTTAGAGGACCACATGCTCGCCTCTCTACTGCTCGCCACGACACTCGCGATTTCCGCAGCTGCACCGCGGTCGCACGTGGTCGAGCCGCAGGTTGCAATCAGCGTGGATTCCGCGCGTGGCGAAGTGACGATCATCGCCGGCCCGTACGATCTTCCGAACATGCCGGCCGACATGGCGGAGATGCACATGGGCTCACCGCAGGTGCTACGCTTCGACTGGCCTCTCGATGGCGGTCTTCGCGGCTTCAATCTTTCCATGCAGACCGCCGATGGGAAACCGCTTCCGAAATCCATCATCCATCATCTGATCGCCGTCAATTTCGATCGGCGCCAGATCGTCTATCAGATGGTCGAGCGGCTCTTCGGCTGGGGCAAGGAAACCGATCCCGTCATGCTTCCGTCGGGTGTCGGCGTACCGCTCGCCAAGGGGCAACACCTCGGCGTCTACGCGATGTGGCACAACGATTCGGGGCACGACATTCACAATGCGTACCTCAAGATGACGCTAGCGTTCATCCCCAAGTCGCGTTTGCAGAACCCCGTGCTCCCGCTGTACGTGGACGTGAACAATCACATCGGTGGGGTCACGACCTTCGACGTTCCACCGGGAAAATCCTCGCAGGCGTACGAGTTCGAGTTTCCGTTGAGCGGCCGCCTCATCGGCATCGGCGGCCATCTCCACGACTACGGCGTCGCCGTGCGATTCGAGGACGCCGAAACCGGAAAGGTGCTCGTACGGCTGAAGTCTGACCGCGACAGCAAGGGAGAGATCTCGAAAGTCAGTCGCTTCATCTGGGGATTTCACGAAGAGGCGCTGCCGATCGAGGCGCACCACAAGTATCGCGTCGTCGCCGAATACGATAATCCAACCGGCAAGACCATCGCGCAGGGCGGCATGGGACACATCAACGGCGTGTTCAGCCCGAACGACATGGCCGAGTGGCCCGTCCTCGATCTCGCCAATGCCGACATTCAGCGCGATATCGCGACGCTTCCGTCGTACGACGACATGCGTGCGTCGCGCCCGGCGAAGGCACAGGAATCCCGGGAAACGATGGACATGAAATCGATGCCGATGAACAAGAGGCCCACGGATTCTACCGAGGCCTCAATGCCCGGCATGCAGAATGCCCCCGGCATGGCCGGCATGTCCCGCCTGCGGGAGCGCGCCGACAGCACGCACCACTAGCGCGTCGGCTGGTTCTCACGCTCGTCCGCGTCCAATTACTCCGCGGTGTAAGGCCGTCGCCACGAGGGCACCATCTGCTCCCGCGGCGGCGAGCCGGTCGAGGTCGGCCTGATCGCGCACACCTCCACCCGCGATCAGGTCCACCCCCGGCAACGCTGCGCGAAGATCATGCAGCATCGCCTCGTCCGTGCCGCCTGACCGTCCCACTCTCGCCAGGTCGAGCACGATCACCGTCTCGACTCCCGCATCTACCGCCCGCCGGGCAAGCTCTCGCGGCGACATCGTCCGCAACGCCTCCGCGCTCGTGAGCGGAGCGCCATCGCGCAGATCGAGACTGAACGCCACCCGATCCGGTCCGAGTCGAGATACGATCGCGTGAAGCACCTCGAGCCCCGTCAGCGTCTCGAGCCCGACCACCACCCGATCCGCCCCTGCATCGATCAAGGCGCACGCATCTTCTTCCGACTTGAGTCCCGCATCGATCCAGCTTCGCGCGATTCGCGAGAGCCGCTGGTGCATCCCGTACTGCGCCGCACGTGCCTCGATGGCGTCGAGGTCCGCGACATACAATTCGCTGGTCCCGAGCACCGCCACATACGCCTGCGCCAGCGCCAGCGCATCGCCCATCGATGATGTGAGCGCCGATCTGACCGGCTCGTAGCGCGCACGATCGCCGCCGATTCCGTGCACGGCCTCTCCCGCACGAAGATCTATTACAGGTATAATGCGCATCGTCTAAACCTTCGGAGCTGCTCGAGCATATGACCGTAATCGGCTGGGATATCGGCGGCGTGAACATCAAGGCGGCCCGCGTGAACGGCGATGCGCCACTCACGGCCCGCAACGACCCGTTCGAAATCCAGCGCGCGCCTGCCGCACTTCCGGCGTGTCTTGAAGGTATCGCTACGGGACTCGGCGCCGAGAAGTCCGACCTGCACGCAATCACGATGACCGCCGAGCTCTCGCAGTTCTTCCGTACCAAGCGCGACGGCGTCGCTTGCGTGCTCGATGCCGTCGAGCGCGCCTTTCCCACAGCGCGCGCGCTCGTCTACACGGTAGATGGTCGCTTTCTCGATCTGCAAGCCGCGCGCAACTCGCCGCTCGCGGTCGCGGCATCGAACTGGACCGCCACGGCATCTCTGGTCGCGACGCTCGTCAGCGATGCCATCCTGATCGATGTCGGCACCACGACAACGGACATCATTCCCGTTTCTGCCGGCCGCGTTGTCGCGATCGGTCGCACCGACCCCGAGCGGCTCCTTTCCGGCGAGCTTCTCTACCTCGGCGCCGTTCGCACGCCCGTAGAAGCGATCGTGCATCGCGTGCCGCTGCACGAAGGACTCGCCGGCGTCTCCGCCGAGTCCTTCGCGCTCGCCGGAGATGTTCACGTGTGGCGCGGCGATCTTGCGCCGGAAGGCTATACGGCACCCACACCGGACAAGCGTCCGTCTACGCGAGAGTTCGCCGGCGAGCGCCTCGCACGCGTCGTCTGCGCGGATCGCGAGCTTCTCGACGAATCGGATATCGATCGCATCGCTGCCTTTGTCGCCGATACGATGATCGCACGCATCGCTGCGTCGATCGCGCGCGTTCGCGAGCGTCACCCGCATCTCGAGACCGCCGTCATCGCGGGTCACGGAGCCTTCCTCGCCCGCTCGGCCGCGCGTCGCGCGGGCCTTCGAGTCGCACACAACGATCTCATCGCCACCGGCGCGGCGCGCGCGAGCGGCGCGGAAACGGCGTTTGCGGTCGCGAGACTCCTCGAGCACTGGCTCAAGTCGCGCACGTGAGCCAGCCTGCAATCGATGCGGTCATCAAGGTCGGCGGCGCACTCCTCTCACTCGGGGACGCACTCTCCCGCACCGTGTCTGCTCTGGAGCTCCTCTCGCGCGAGCATTCCTTCGTCGTGGTTCCTGGCGGCGGACCGTTCGCCGATGCCGTCCGCTCAGTGCACGAGCGTCACACCTTGTCCGCGGATGATGCGCACTGGATGGCCATTCTCGGAATGGACCAGTACGCGCTTCTCCTCGCATCACGCATTCGAAACGCGGAGCTCGTGCACCGCCGCGGCGAGCTCGCGCGCGCGCGTGCGCGCGGCAGAGTGCCGGTGCTCGCGCCGTACCGCTGGCTGCGCGAAGCCGATCCGCTTCCGCACAGCTGGGATGTCACCAGTGATAGCATCGCGGCCTGGATCGCCATCGAGATCGGCGCACGAGAGCTCATTCTGATCAAGCCGGCAACCGGAGATCGGCGCACGGTTGTCGACCCTTAC
Organism: Gemmatimonadaceae bacterium; assembly: GCA_036493195.1. Taxonomy (GTDB): domain Bacteria; phylum Gemmatimonadota; class Gemmatimonadetes; order Gemmatimonadales; family Gemmatimonadaceae; genus FEN-1250. The sequence goes on from DASXQD010000513.1 coordinate 4,028, forward strand.
TTCGAGCGAGCGTGCCCACCTTCACTCAGATGCTCGATCGTCACGCCCGACATGCTCAGCGGAAGCTGGTTTCCCGCGTGATCTCGCGCGCGATCGAGTACCAATCTCCACGATGCACGAGCAGAAGATCGCGTGCGGCGACCAGCGCACGCACCCGACTCTCCTCCACGGGTCCCTCGCGCCCGCGCTCACATGCGGCCCCTCGCACGCCTGCGATCTCGGCTCCCGCTTCGTAGGCGAACGAGAGATCCTCGACGCTGATTCGGCCTGCGAGCGCCACCATCAACAATCGCTCACGTGCCTCTCGCACCAACGATCTGAGCGCCGCGCGACCGAGGCACCTGAACAACCCCGCACCATCCTTTCGAACGGTGTCGACGAGTACGCCCATCGCTCCCTCGGCAGCCGCCGCCGCAAGCACCGTCTGCGGCGCCGCACCACCAACCTCATCCCAATCGGCGTAGGCAACCGCGACCACCCCGTACCGGAAGTCTGGAATCCGCGCGCCCTCCATCATGCGCGCGAGTCGCGCGCGCACCGCTGCCGGATCGCGCACATCGGCGAATCCCACCTTCACGAACGTCGCTCCGGCTTCGGCAGCTGTCCGCGCGCCCGCTGCGAGCCATTCCGAATCGCCCGAGTCACCGAGCGCGGCACTCACGGGACGCGCGCCGTTCACCGCGCGCACGATCTCGCGCAGAACGCCTGTCTCTACGGCGCCGAGCGCGCCGCGCGATGGCTCCTTTGCGTCGATGATGTCGGCACCGCCCGCGAGCGCGGCGTGCGCTTCCTCTTTACTCCGGACGCTGACGAGCAGACGCATGCACTCCCCCTTGTTCCATCTCGGCATTCGGCACTTATTAGTGCAGAACAGTGCAGAGTCGCCGGTAAGCTAGCACCACCTTCGGGAGCGCCACCAGTTGCCCGACGCAGTGAATTCTCTCGCCGGCAAAGTCGCGCTCGTGACCGGTGCATCGACAGGAATCGGTCGTGCGATCGCGATCGCTCTCGCGCGCGCGGGCGCCGATGTCGCCATCACGTTCCGCACGGGCCGGCACGATGCGGCTGCGGTTGCCACCGAGATCGAGCGTATCGGCCGGCGCGCCGCCGTCTTTCAGGTCGAGCTCTCCGAGCCCGCGTCGATCTCCGCACTCGCGCGCGATGTCAGGGATCAGTTCGAGCGTGTCGACATCTGGATCAACAATGCGGGTGCCGACATTCTCACCGGCGATGATGCGAAGAAATCGCGCCTCGAGAAGCTCGATCAGCTTCTCATGGTCGATTTGCGCGGCACCATCCTCGCATCGTGGGAAGCTGCGAACGTGATGCAGGAGCAGCCGAACGGCGGAGTGATTATCAACATGAGCTGGGATCACGTACTCTTCGGCATGGAAGGAAGGAACCCGCAGATGTTCTCCGCGGTGAAGGGCGGCATCTTGAGCTTCAGCAAGTCGCTCGCGCGCTCCATCGCTCCCAAAGTGCGCGTGAACATCCTCGGTCCCGGCTGGATCGAAACGGAGTTCGCGGCCACGACCATGGATGCGGAGTACTATCGTGGCGTTGTCGAGTCCACGCCGCTCGGCCGCTGGGGCACACCGGAAGATGTTGCTCGTGCCGCGGTATTTCTCGCGTCGCCCGATTCTGCCTTCATGACGGGCCAGATGCTCATGATCGGTGGCGGCGTGGTAATGTGAAGATCACTTCGAGGAGTCGAGAATAATGGTCAGAAAGGATCCGACGTACAGCGAAGAGCAGATCGCCGAAAAGCTACGTGAGATTCCGGGCTGGTACTTCGAGGACAAGTGGATTCGTCGCCAGTACAAGACGGATGGCTGGCCGACGACGCTGATGCTCGTCAACACCATCGGATATCTCGCCGAGGCCGCGTATCATCATCCCGATCTCTCGGTCACGTGGGCGAAGGTTGGCGTGAAGCTGCAGACGCACTCCGCCGGCGGCATCACCGACAAGGACTTCGAGCTCGCGCGCAAGATCGAGGACACGGTGCTCTGGCGTCCCGAGGGCGGGCGCACCATCGGCCTCGAAGGCACGCCGAACAAATTCGTTCGGGGCGGCGATCCGAAGTAACGTGTCGACGTAAGTGCCGGCGGTCGCAGCGCCTTCGCGCGTTCTCTTCGTAACCGGGAAGCTCGCCGAGCCGGCGCTTCGCGGCACGCTCGCATCGATGGAGGCGCCGTTCGCGACGGAGGTCGCGATGCTGCCGATCACCGTCGCGGCGCTCATGACTACGGAATGGATCGCGAAGCATCTCACGGTGCCCGCTGGCACGGATCTCGTGCTCATTCCCGGTCTCTGCGAAGGTGCCACATCCTCCATCGCAAGTCAGTTCGACGTGCGCGTGGAGAAAGGTCCGAAGGATTTGCGCGAGATTCCCGAATTCTTCGGACAGGCCGCTGCACGCGAAGAGTACGGCGCATGGGACATCGAGATCATCGCCGAGATCAACAACGCACCGCGTCTCTCGCGCGACGCGATCATGCGCGAGGCGCTGCGATTCCGCGACGCGGGGGCCGACTACATCGACATCGGCTGCACACCGGGGCTTGCCTTTCCGGAGCTCGGTGGCGTCGTCGCCGATCTCGTGTCGGCTGGCCTGCGCGTCAGCATCGACACGTTCAACTCGGGCGAGATCCGCACCGCCGTGGATGCGGGCGCGACGCTGGTGCTCAGCATCAACGCCAGCAATCTCGATGTCGCGCGCGAGCTGGCCGGACGCGGCATTCGTGTGGTCGCGCTTCCCGATTTCGGTGCGCCGCTCGAGAGCATAGCGCCCACGCTCGAGCTCCTCTCCAGGATCGAGGTGCCGTTTCTCATCGATCCCATCATCGAGCCGATCGGTTTCGGCTTCACCGCGTCGATCGAGCGCTATGCCGAAGCCCGGCGACGCTGGCCTGACGCGGAGATGATGATGGGCATCGGAAACATCACCGAGCTCACGTCGGCGGATTCGACCGGCGTCAACGCACTGCTGATCGCCATCTGCCAGGAGCTCGGCATTCGCGCCGTACTCACGACCGAGGTCATTCCGTGGTCACACGGATCCGTGCGTGAGATCGACATCGCACGGCGCCTCATGTATCACGCGGTGACCAAAAAGGTCGTACCCAAACGCGTCGACGACCGACTCGTCACGATCAAGGACCCGAAAATTCTCGAGTACGGCGAGGCGGAGCTGCGCGAGCTGCAGAGCCGCATCACCGATCCCAATTTCCGGATCTTCACTGATCGAAACACGATCACGGTGCTCAATCGCGATCTCTTCGTGCGCGGCACGGACATTCAGGAGATCTTCTCTCAGCTCGGCGTGGACGAGGCCACCCACGCCTTCTATCTCGGCAAGGAGCTCGCAAAGGCGAAGCTCGCGATCACGCTCGGTAAGACCTATCGACAGGAAGGATCGCTGTCCTGGGGTTATCTGACGCCACCCGACGACGTGAAATCCGAGCACGTGAAGCTGACGCAGCGTTCGCGACGCCGCGCCACGCCCGAGGGCGGCCCCGCAGCGTCATGAGCACGCCGCGCGTCGAAGAGCTGATCTCCATTCCTGATCCGATCGAGAGCTGCGCACGTTTCAGGGGAATGCCGTACCTCTTGTTCCTGGACAGCGCGCGCGATCCTGCGCGGCTGGGTCGCTATTCCTTTCTGACGGCAGACCCCGCCCTCGTGGTCCACGGCAAGGGGCCGCACGCATCCGTGCGCGACACGCGCACCGGAAACGAGACGCGGCTCGCGTCCCACGCGCTCGCGGGAGTGCGCGATCTGCTCGCACCGCATCTCACTGAGCCGGTCAGTGGATTGCCGCCGTTTCAGGGAGGCGCTGCAGGGTATATCGCGTACGACTGGGGAGCGGTGCTGGAACGCCTTCCCGCGCCCCGATACGATGATCTCGCGATTCCCGACCTGGTTTTCCCCATCTACGATTGGGTGATCGCCTGGGACCACCTCGAGCGTCGCGCGTGGCTCATCTCCACGGGCATTCCAGACACAGGTCGCGAGAAATCTCAGCGCTGTGATGATCGCCTAGCTCTCGTTCGCGATCGCCTCTCATCGAGATCTCTCAACACTGAGACATCTACGAGTCCATCGGCGTCCTTCTCGCCGCGCGCGGAGCACGCCCCCTCGTACCCGGTCTCCGATACCGACATCCCCTTCGGGGTCGATCTCCGATCCTCGTTCACGCATCGCGGCTACCTCGATGCCCTCACGCGCGTACGCGAGTACATCGTCGCCGGCGACATCTTCCAGGCAAATCTTTCGCAGCGCTTCGAGGCCCCACTCACGGAATCCCCCTTCGCGCTCTACCAGCGTTTGAGAGGCATTAACCCCGCGCCGTTCGCTGCGTTCCTCGAGTTCGGGGACGTCACCATTGCCAGTGCGTCGCCCGAGCGGTTCCTCCATCTCGACAGCGCCCGGCAGGTCGAGGCTCGCCCCATCAAGGGCACTCGCCCGCGCGGTGTCTACCCCGCCCACGATGCCGCACTCGGCCGCGCGCTCCAGGAGAGTGTCAAGGATCGCGCGGAAAACCTCATGATCGTCGACCTGATGCGAAACGACCTCTCGCGAGTCTCGCTCGCCGGCAGCGTCCGCGTTCCGGAGCTGTTCGCGCTCGAGCGCTACGCCACGGTCCACCATCTCGTCTCCACCGTCACCGGTGCGCTCGCCCCCGAGTGCGATGCGATCGATCTCCTCTGCGCCACCTTCCCGGGCGGCTCGATCACCGGCGCGCCCAAGGTGCGCGCGATGGAGATCATTGCCGAGCTCGAGCCATCGCGCCGAGGCGTCTACTGCGGATCAATCGGGTACCTGAGCCTCACTGGCGTGATGGACACCAGCATCGTCATTCGCACCTATCAGGCAATCCGCGGGCAGGTATACTTTTCCGCAGGCGGTGGCATCGTCGCCGACTCCGACCCGGAGCAGGAATACCGCGAAACCTTCGACAAGGCTCGCGCGCTCATTCGAGCTCTGGCAGGTTGATCGGCTCCGGATTCGACCTCACCAGCGGACGCGCAGCGTGTGATTCTCCTTCTCGATAACTACGACTCGTTCGTCTACAATCTCTCGCGCTACGTGCGCGAGCTTGGCGAGGAGCCCGTCGTCGTCCGGAACGATGCGATATCGGTGGACGAGATCCGAAAGCTCGCACCATCGCACATCATCGTCTCGCCCGGTCCATGCTCGCCCACCGAGGCGGGGATCTCCGTCGATCTCATTCGTGAGCTCGGGCGCCAGACTCCCATTCTCGGCGTATGTCTCGGCCATCAGGCAATCGGGGCTGCCTATGGCGCCGAGATTGTGCGAGCGCGCAAGCCGATGCATGGCAAGACCTCGCGCATTCACCACGATGGAAGCGAGCTGTTCGCGGGCGTGCCATCACCGTTCACCGCGACGCGCTACCACTCGCTCGTGATCGCGCCGGACTCCATGCCCGCCGAGCTGCGAGTCACTGCCACGTCGGAAGACGGCGAGATCATGGCGGTTTCGCACCGCACCGATCCCGTCGTGGGCGTCCAGTTTCATCCGGAATCCGCGCTCACCGAGCATGGCTATTGGCTGATCGATCGTTTTCTGCACGGTGATCGTGCTCGTGAATCACCCTTGCCCGATCGTGCCGATCTCGCCTTTGCGCCGGTCGATGCGCGAGAGCCCGCAACTCCGTCCGTGGATCTCGTTCGATGATGTTCTGGCTGAACGGCGTCCAGCGTCCCGTCGACGAGCCGCTGCTCTCGCTGCTCGATCGCGGCTTCACGCTTGCGGATGGACTGTTCGAGACGATGCGCGCACGTGGCGGCCGCGTCTTCCGTCTCGATGCGCATCTCGACCGACTCTGCGCGAGCGCGCGCGTGCTCGGCATCCCGATTGCGCCGGGACTGCGAGACCACGTTGCCGCGGCGTCGCGCGCGGCATTCACTTACGGCTACGAGCACGCGACCGTGCGGCTCACGGTCTCGCGAGGGCCGGCCCCGCCGGGGCTCGCGCCACCGCCGCACCCAGCGCCCACCGTGACGCTCGCGATCGCGCCGCTCACGTCATCCAGCGAGCCGCGTTCGATCGTCGCCGCCATGGCAATCGCACGTCGCAACGAATACGCTCTCACCTCGGGGATGAAGACCCTCTCGTACACCGAGTCGGTGCTCGCCCTGTCGCACGCCAAGGCTGCGGGCGCGGATGATGCGATCTTCCTCGATACGGCGGGACACGTGTCGGAGGCGACCGCGAGCAACTTCTTTGCGGTCATTGATGACACGCTCGTCACGCCTCCACTCAGCTGCGGCGTGCTTCCCGGAATCACCCGCGCTGTCGTCCTCGAGATCGCTCCCTCGATCGGCATCGGTGCAGCGGAGCGAGAGATCGCGGAGCCGGAGCTCGCGATGGCGAGCGAGCTGTTTCTCACCAGCTCCATTCGTGAGATCGCTCCGCTGGTCCGCATCGCAACGACTGCCATCGGAACCGGCCGCCCCGGTGCCGTGACGCAGCGCCTCATTGCAGCCTACGCGACGCTCGCCCGCACCGAGTGCGGCGCATGATCGTCGAAGCGATCATCACGACCATGGACGCCGCGGGCCTCGTGAACTTCGCGCCCATGGGCGTGGAATGGGGTGACGATCGCATCGTCGTCAAACCGTTTCTCGAGACCACGACCTTTCGCAATCTGCGCGACGGGGGGGCGGCGGTCGTGAATCTCACGGACGATGTCATGATGTTCGCACGTGCCGCGATCTCGAGCCCGCAATATCCGGCCTTCCCAGCGGTTCGTGTACGCGGTGTCGTGCTCGAGGCCGCGTGCTCCTGGCGCGAGCTCGAGGTGCGCCACATCGATGCGACGCCCCCACGCTCGCGCATCGATACTGCCGTCGTGCATCACGGCGCCATCCGCGAGTTCATCGGCTTCAATCGCGCACGCAACGCGGTGCTCGAGACCGCGATCGTAGCCACCCGCACCCATCTCATCTCCGCGGCTGAAATACGCGCAGATGTCGCGCGGCTGCAGGTGATCGTCGACAAAACGGCGGGCCCGCGCGAGCAGGAAGCGATGGCCCTCCTCACGGATCACATCGAGAACAAGCTGAACGCGATCGCTTCGGCGCAGGACGCTGGTGACTGATCGCATCGTTCGCATCGAGGCTCCCGCGCGACTGCACTTCGGCATGCTCGACCTGCGCGGCTCGCTCGGCCGTCGCTTCGGCGGCATCGGCGCTGGAATATTCGATCCGTCGCTGGTGATCGAGGTCGAGCGCGCGGCGGGCGTCGAGGCGGAGGGTGCAGAAGCGAATCGCGCAGCCGACTTCGCGCGCAGGTATCTCGAGTCGCAGGGAATACGCGGCGGCGCCAGAATCGTGATCCGGCATGCGATACCCGAGCACGCGGGGCTCGGCTCCGGAACCCAGCTTGCACTCGCCGTTGCGCGCGCGATCGCCGAGCTCTACGAACTCCCGCGGGGAGCGGGTGA
>DASXQD010000514.1:0-4682 GCA_036493195.1 Gemmatimonadaceae bacterium
ATCTGGTGCGCTGCTCGCTCTCTCGCGCCAGTCCGCCGATGCTCAGCGGCGCGCCGCGCATCGTCTGAAACAGCCCCTCCATCGCGGCCAGCTTGGCAGGCTGCTGTCGCGCGACGTAGCGCGCCTCGACATCTCCCGCGAGGGGCTGGACGAGCGCCGCGGGCGCGCCGACCAGGAGCGCGATGCCGAGGGCGCGCCGATGGAATGCATTTCTGGGATCCCGCAGGAGCATCGCTGCATGGATACCGGCCACCGCAAACCCTGTCGCCGCATACGCCGCCAGCGTCATGTGCAACGTTTGCGGGAACGCAGCCGGCGTCATCATCGCAGCGATCGGATCGACGTTCGTGAACTTTCCATCCACCAGTGTGAAGCCGCGCGGCGTGTTCATCCACGCGTTCGCGATCACGACGAAGATTCCGGACAGCGCGCCGCTCACGGCGACCATCACGCCCGCGAGCACGTGCGCACGCGGCGAAATCCGATCCCATCCGTAGAGGTAGACGCCGAGAAAGATCGCTTCAGTGAAAAAGGCGAAGCCCTCGAGTGAGAATGGCATACCAATGATGGGGCCTGCCTGCTTCATGAACTCGGGCCAGAGCAGGCCGAGCTCGAAGCTCAACACGGTGCCGGAAACGGCACCCACGGCGAAGAGAATCGCGGTGCCCCGCGACCAGCGCTTGGCGAGCTCGAGATATCCCGCGTCGCCCGTGCGTCGCCAGCGATGCTCGGCGATCACCATGAGCGCCGGCATGCCTATTCCGACCACCGCGAAGATGATGTGAAATGCGAGCGACACTCCCATCTGCGAGCGGGCGGCTAAGAGGTCGCGCATGGACGAACAGTCGCTGAACCGGGAGAGCCGCGCAACGGGCCGAGAGGACAGTCGCGTGCTTGCCGGTGTCCGGGCGGCGCGCGAGGTTTTGTTCGTGCGGTCTCTGCTCCTCCTCGTCGGGGTGCTACTCCTCGCCCACATCGCGCTGCTGTTCGTCCACCCTGCGCCGCCCGTACCGGTGGCGAGCAGCGGCGGGCTCGACATCGGCATCGTATTCGATGTTGGCGGACGCGGCGACAAGTCGTTCAACGATGGCGCGTATCGGGGCGGCGAGCGCGCAGAAAGGGAGCTCGGCGCGCGCGTCCACTTCATCGAGCCGGGCGAAGGCTCGGACCGCGAGGCCGGCCTCCGACTGCTCGCGGCGGAGCACATGAGGCTCGTCATCGGAGTCGGCTTCATCTTCACCGACGATCTCACGGCGCTGGCGAAGGAATATCCGAACACGTTTTTCGCGGGCGTCGATTACGCGCTCGCCCTCGACGCCGCGGGGAACGTCGTCCCTCCGCCTCCGAATCTCGCGGCGCTCAAGTTCCGCGAGGAACAGGGATCGTTTCTCGTTGGTGCGCTCGCAGCGCTCGTGGGCAAGTCGAAGAAGCTCGGCTTCGTGGGCGGAATGGACATTCCGCTCATCCACAAGTTCGAGGCGGGCTATCGTGCCGGCGTGAAATACGTCTGCCCCAACTGCACGGTAATCGCGCAGTACGCCGGTGTCACGCCCGAGGCCTTTCGGAATCCGGGACGCGGGAAGGAGCTCGCGCTGAGTCAGTACCAGTCGGGCGTGAACGTGATCTTTCATGCGTCGGGCTCGACGGGGCTCGGCGTGTTCGAGGCCGCGCGCCAGACCGGGAAGCTCGCGATCGGCGTGGATGCGGATCAGTACGCGGAGGCACCCGGCCACATCCTCACCTCGATGGTGAAGGGCGTCGATGCGGTGGTGTTCGATCAGATCGAGCGCGTGCGCGATGGCACGTTTCACGGGGGCGTGCAGGAGTACGGGCTCGCGGAGAACGGCGTGGGTTACGTGTATGATGCGCACAACCGCGCGCTGATTCCGGACAGCGTACAGGCACGCGTGGAGCAGATCCGGCGCGACATCATCGCCGGGCGCATCACCGTGCCGGCCACGCGATGACGCCTCCGGATTCCGGCGCGCCCGCCGTGCGCATGCAGCACATCTCGAAGCGCTTCGGTGACTGCCAGGCGGTGCGCGACGCCTCGCTCGAGGTGGCGCAGAGAGAGATCCACGCTCTCGTCGGAGAGAACGGCGCCGGCAAGTCGACGATGATGCGGATCCTCGCCGGCATCTATCCGCCCGATGCGGGCACCACCGAAGTGTTCGGCCGCGATGTCACCGGCTGGAGCGCCGCACAGGCGATCGACGCGAGCGTGGGGATGGTGCACCAGCACTTCATGCTCGTTCCCACACTCACGATCGCGGAGAACGTCATCCTCGGCCGCGAGCCCACGCGCGGGCTCGCCGTCGATTTCCCGCGCGCGGTGCGCGAGGTCGAAGCGGCCGCGGAGCGCAGCGGCTTCCGGATGAACGTGCGCCGGTACGTGCGCGAGCTCAGCGTAGGCGAGCAGCAGCGCGTCGAGATCCTGAAGACGCTCGTGCGCGGCGCCCGCATTCTCATTCTCGACGAGCCGACGGCGGTGCTCTCCCCTCCCGAGGTAGAGGAGCTGTGGCGCGTACTGCGGGCACTGCGGGAGGATGGTGGCACGATCATTCTCATCACGCACAAGCTGGATGAGGTGACGGAGATCTCGGACACGATCACCGTGGTGCGCGCGGGGCGGACGGTCGCGCGCTTTCCGACCGCGGGCACGAGCCCCGCAGCGATCGCTCGCGCGATGGTCGGCCGCGATGTGGTGCTCGCCGGAGACGCGCAGCACGAGCACGCGCCCACGAATGCACCGGCGAGGGCCGCCGTGCCCGTGCTCGAGGTGCGCAATCTCGTCGTCGCGGGCGAGCGGCGCGCGCGCGCGGTGGGCGACGTGTCGTTCGCGATTGCGCCCGGCGAAATCCTCGGCATCGCGGGCGTGGAAGGGAATGGCCAGAGCGCGCTCACCGAGGCGATCGTCGGCCTTCGCAGAGCGCAGAGCGGAGAGATCCGCATTGCGGGGAACGATGTGACCGCTCTCTCGCTCCGCGAGCGCGAGGCGCGCGGGCTCGCACACATCCCGGAAGATCGCCATCGCCGCGGCCTCGTTCTCGACTATTCTGTTGCCGACAATCTCATCCTCGGCCGCCAGCGCGCGTACGAGCGCCGGGGAATGCTCGATCGCACCCGCATTCTCGCGGATGCGCGCGCCGCCATTGCGCTCGCGGACATCCGCCCACCGGATCCGAAGCTTCCCGCGCGCGCATTGTCGGGCGGCAATCAGCAGAAGATCGTGATCGCGCGCGCGCTCGCCCGAGAGAACTTCGTGCTCATTGCCGCGCAGCCCACGCGCGGCGTCGATGTCGGCGCGATCGAGCTCATTCACGCGCGACTGCGCGCGGCGCGCGACGCCGGCACGGGGATCCTGCTCGTGAGCGCCGAGCTCTCGGAGATTCTCGCGCTCTCCGATCGCGTGGCGGTGATGTACGGCGGCCGGATCGTCGCGATCATTCCGCGCAGTGAGGCGAGCGAAGCGTCGCTCGGGCCGCTCATGACCGGGGCGGTTGGATCGTGAGCGCATCGTGAGCGAATCATGAGCACCACATGAGCAACGCCACCGGAGTCGCTTCCACGGTGAGCGACGGCGCGCAGACGCCCACGCGCACCGCGCTCGACCGGCTTTTCGAAGCCGTCCTGCCGCCGCTCGTCGCGCTGCTCGTCTCGATCGTCGCGGGCGATCTGCTCATTCTCGCCGTGGGGCAATCGCCGGGCGCCGTCTATCGGTTGATGCTCGAGGGCACCTGGGGCAATGCGTACGGCTTCGGCCAGGTGCTCTACAAGACGACGACGCTCATCTGCACCGGCCTCGCCGTCGCAGTGGGACTGCGTGCCGGTCTGTTCAACATTGGCGCCGAGGGGCAGCTCGCGGCGGGCGGGCTCGGAGCGGCGCTGGTGGGACTTGCACTACCTGCGGGAACCTCGGCGCTCGTCGCCGTGCCACTCTGCACCATCGCCGCGATGTGCGCGGGCGGCGCCGTGGGTTTCGTGCCGGGCGCGCTCCGCGCGAAGTGGGGCGCGCACGAGGTGATCACGACGATCATGCTCAACTTCATCGTGCTCGCACTGCTCAGCTGGATGCTCTCGACGGGGCTGCGCGTGCCGGAGACGCTGCACACGCAGGCGGTGCACGCCGGAACGCTGCCACGCCTCACCGCATGGTGGTCAGGCTTCCACGGCTCCGCCGCGAATGGTTCGATCGTCCTCGTATTATTCGCAGCGCTGCTGGTGGATGTGTATCTCTTTCGCACGCGCGGCGGCTTCGAGCTGCGCGCCGTGGGATTGCAGCCCGACGCATCGGAGAACGCCGGCATCGATGTCGGCCGCACGTGGATTCGCGCGCTCACGATCAGCGGCGCGCTCGCGGGACTCGGCGGCATCAACTTCGTGCTCGGCTACGAGCACTATTATGAGGAGGGCTTCGCGACCGGCGCCGGCTTCCTCGGCATCGCGGTCGCGCTGGTGGGCCGCAGCAACCCGCTCGGCGTCGTGCTCGCCGCCCTCTTCTTCGCCACTTTGTCGCAGGGAGGGCTCGCGATCAACGCGCTCGTGCCCAAGCAGATGGTGGACGCGCTGCAGGGTGTGGTGATCCTCGCGATGGCGGCCTCGGTGCCCGAGGTGCGGCGGCTGCTCGCGTCCACCCGCAAGGGTGCGCGGTGATGGAGCTCGCACGATGAGCATGCTCCTCG
>DASXQD010000515.1:0-4145 GCA_036493195.1 Gemmatimonadaceae bacterium
CCGGTCGACGACCTCGCCGGGCAGCCGGGCCCAGTCCGCCGTCATCGCGTCCTCGCTGGTGACGGCCCGGATCACGATGGGGTGTGCGTAGGTCCGCTCGTCCCCCATCACGCCGACGCTCTTCACGCCGGCCAGCAGCACGGCGAAGGCCTGCCACAGCTCGCGCTGGAGGCCGGCCTTGCGGATCTCCTCCTGCACAATGCGGTCGGCGCCGCGGACGGCCTGGACGCGCTCGCGGGTCACCTCGCCGACGATGCGCACCGCCAGGCCGGGTCCCGGGAACGGCTGGCGCCAGACGATCTCCTCGGGCAGGCCCAGCTCGGCGCCGACGCGGCGGACCTCGTCCTTGAACAGGTCCCGGAGGGGCTCGACCAGCTCGAATTCCATGTCCTCGGGAAGCCCGCCGACGTTGTGGTGGCTCTTGATCTTCGCCGCCGTGCGCGAGCCCGACTCGATCACGTCCGGATACAGCGTGCCCTGCACCAGAAAATTTGCGTCGTGCCCCGCGGCCGCCGCGGCATCCTCGAAGACATCGATGAACGTATGCCCGATGCGCCGGCGCTTCTCCTCGGGATCCTCGACTCCCGAAAGCGCCGCGAGAAATCTGTCGGACGCATCGATCGTGATGAGCTCGATGCCGAGGTGTGCGCGGAAGGTCTTCTCCACCTGTTCGCGCTCGTGCATCCGCAGCAATCCGTGATCGACGAAGATGCACGTGAGCTGTGAGCCGATGGCGCGATGCACCAGTGCCGCCGCCACGGATGAATCCACGCCACCCGAGAGACCGCAGATCACGCGTGCACTCCCCACCGTCTCGCGAATCTTCGCGACCTCTTCCTCGATGAACTTGCCCGTTGTCCACGACGGAGTCGCCCTGCACACGCCGAACAGGAAATTCTCGAGCAGCTCTCCACCCCGTGGCGTGTGCACCACCTCCGGATGGAACTGCACGCCGTAGATCGGGCGATCGCGATGCCGAAATGCCCCGATATGCGAGTTCGCGCTGTGCGCGAGCACCTCGAAGCCCTTCGGCACCATCTGCACCTGGTCGCCATGGCTCATCCACACGGGCGTCGACTCTCCTGGCGCGAAGCCATCGAACAGCGTATCACTGTCGTCGACGATGAGCTCCGCGCGTCCGTACTCGCGACGATCCGCCGGGGCGATTTGGCCGCCGAGCAGATGTACGATGAGGTTCATTCCATAGCACACGCCGAGCGTTGGTGCGTAGTCGAGAATGTCCGCCGGCACCGTCGGCGCGCCCGCATCATACACGGAATTGGGACCGCCACTCAGAATGATTCCGGTGGGATTCCACTCGCGTATCCAGTGCGCCGAGCGTGTGGGCGGATGGATCTCGGAGTAGACGCCGGCCTCGCGCACTCGGCGCGCGATCAATTGCGTGAACTGGGAGCCGAAATCCAGAATCAGAATGCGACTCGGCATTCCCGCGCCTACCGCTTCCACTCGGCCTCGTCGAGCGTGAGGAAATCCACCTTGAGCGTCTCGAGATCGAGCACGGCGGCCGTGGGCACGCCGAACAACCATCCGCACGACTCGCCGGGATTGAGCAGGAGCGTCGAGCCCGACGTGCGACACTGCTTGAGGTGCGAGCAGCCGTGGATCACGACCGCGTGCGCATCGACCGAGCGTTCCGCCACGTCGCTCAGATCGTGAATGAGCAGGAGCCGCACGCCGGCCACATCCACCGAATGTGGCGAATCGTACAGCTCCGTTCCCATTCCCTTCGCCGCCTCGGCCAACAGTCCCTGATGATCCCCGTCGTTTCTGCCGAATACTCCCGCGAGCGGCAGGTCAGCCGCGAGTAGCGGTGACAGCGCGAAGGGCGAGCAGTAGTCGCCCGCGTGCAGCACGATGCTGACGCCGGCCTCGCGAAAGAGGCGGGCGAACTCCGCGATGGCCGGCACGCGGTCGTGTGAATCCGAGAGAACTCCGACGCGCATCAGTCAGTTCTCCATTCGAGCGGCTGGGATTCCAGGCGTACGAGATCTTCGTAGCTCTCGCGCCGCGTCACCACCGCGAATCTGTCACCGTCTACCAGCACCTCAGCCACGCGCGGGCGCGCGTTGTAGTTGAACGACATCACGTAGCCATACGCACCAGTCGTGCGTATCACGATGAGGTCGCCCGCGTCCACATCCTCGACTTCGCGATCGAGCGCGAAGAAGTCGCCGCTCTCGCACACGGGGCCGACGACATCGACGATCGAGCGCGTGTCGCGCGCGTGTACGGCTTCGACGGCGTGATACGCATCGTAGTGCGAAGGGCGCACGAGATCGTTCATTCCCGCATCGGAGATGAGGTATTCCTTGCCCCCCGCTCTCTTTCTGTGCATCACGCGCGCGAGCAGGACGCCGGCGTTGCCGACGATGAAACGCCCCGGCTCGACGATGAGCGACAGCCCGGACTTCCGGATCTTCGGGAGCAGCGCAGCCGCGAGCGCGTCGAGATCCATGGGCGCCTCGTCCTCGTACGTCACCGCGAAGCCACCACCAATGTCGAGATATCGGATCTCGCTTGCGCCAATCGCGCGTAGTTGCGAGTAGAGGTCGAGCAGCCGGTCGAGCCCATCGCGATACGGCTCCAGCTGAAAGACCTGTGAGCCGATGTGCATGTCCAGGCCGCGCAGCAGGAGATTCGGCATCGCGAGCGCCCGTCGCGCCGCCTCCAACGCCTCATCGATCGGAATACCGAACTTGTTTCCGCGCTCGCCGGTGCGCGTGTAGTGGTGCGGCGTGTTCACGCGAACTTCGGGATTCACGCGGAGCGCGATTGGTGCGCGCTTCCCCATGCTCTTCGCGACGGCGTTCAGCTGCTCGAGCTCGAAGAACGATTCGACGTTGAACATGAGAATGTCCGCGCCCAGCGCCTCGCGCAGCTCCTGCTCCGATTTTCCGACGCCGCTGAAGACGATCGAGTCTGCGCTATACCCCGCTTCGCGCGCGCGAAAGAGCTCGCCGCCAGAGACGATGTCCAGCCCGGCGCCACGCTCCCGTAACACACGCAGCAACGTGAGATTGGAATTGGCTTTCATGCTGTAGTGCAGGCGGTGCGGCACAGGGGCGAGCGCACGGTCGAGCGCGTCGAACTGCTCCCGAATTGCCCTCGAGCTGTACACGTACACCGGAGTTCCGACCGCCTCGGCGATCGTCTCCAGCGATACCCCCTCGCACACGAGCTCTCCACTCGCGGTGCGAGCAAAGCCGGATGCGGTCAGTACGCTTTGGCCCACAGTGCCTCGACAGTGGAAGTGTTTCCGCACTTGAGACAGTGCCGCATGGGCTCCGACGAACGGAACTCCTCATCGGGGAGCACGCGAATGGTCGCCTTCGTCTCCTCCTTGATCTGCTGCTCGCACGCTTCGCTGCCACACCAGCCGGCGTAGACGAATGCGCCGTCCCCTTCCATCACTTCCTTGAAACGCGCCCAGGTGATTTCTCCGCGCAGGCTGTTCGCTTCGCGGCGGTCGCGAGCGGCCGTGAGCATCTCATCCTGAATTGTCTCGAGCAGCACCTCGGCATCCTCGCCCACCGTATCCAGCGACACCGTCTCCTTCGTTCCGGAGTCGCGCCGCACGAGGACGCACTGATTCGCGTCGAGATCGCGCGGACCGAGCTCGAGGCGCAGCGGCACGCCGCGCAGCTCCCATTCGTAATACTTGGCGCCGGGCTTCATGCCGTCGCGATCGTCGAGGTGCACGCGAAGACGGCCGGGATCGTGCCGCTCCCAGTCGTTGAGCTTTTGCACGACACGGTCCGCCGCCTCGAGCACGCGATCGCGCTCGTCGTCGCTGCGATAGATGGGCACGATCACCAATTCAATTGGCGCAAGCAGCGGAGGAATGCGGACACCGATGTCGTCGCCGTGCGTCATCACCAGGCCGCCGATCAGGCGCGTGGACACGCCCCAGCTCGTGTTCCAGGCGAATTCCTGTCCGCCATGCTCCGCCTGGAACTTGAGATCGAACGCCTTCGCGAAATTCTGGCCGAGGTCGTGCGACGTTCCCGCCTGCAGCGCCTTGTTGTCCTGCATCATCGCTTCACAGGAATACGTGCGCAGCGCGCCCGCGAATCGCTCGGCGTCGGTCTTCTGGCCCGTGACGACGGGCATCGCCATGTGGCCCT
>DASXQD010000516.1:0-7519 GCA_036493195.1 Gemmatimonadaceae bacterium
GCGCCTACCTCGCCATCTACAAGCACGTCGCGGCAGACGTTGCGCGCCACGATCTCACCGCATCCGAGTTCGGCATTCTCGAGGCGCTCTTCCATAAAGGGCCGCTGCTCCTCGGCGATCTCCAGAAGAAGATTCTCGTCACCAGCGGCGGAGTCACGTACCTCGTGAATCGTCTCGTCGCCAAGGGGCTCGTCACGCGCGAGAGCTTCCCGGGCGACAAGCGCTCGCGCTTCGCGGTGCTCACACCCAAGGGAAGTGCGCTGATCAAGCAGATCTTTCCGGGGCATGCGAAACGCATTGCCAAGGCGATGGACGCGCTGTCGCCCAAGGAGCAGAAACGACTCACGGAAATGCTCCGCACCCTCGGCAAGGGCGCCTGAGCCCCTGCTCAGCCGCGCCGCAGCGCGCGCGTGAGCACGCGGTCGAGAGTGTTGGCGAACGCCTGCTTTTCGCGCGCACCGTAGGGCGCGTGCCCGCCGGTCTCCACTCCGGTGCCGCGGAGCCCGTCCATGAAGTCGCGCACCGACAGGCGCTCGCCGATGCTCTCAGCCGTGTACTCCTCGCCACGAGGATCGATCACCGCCACGTGCCTGGGCACGAGCAGCGCCGCCAGCGGGATGTCGGCGGTGATCGCCACGTCACCTGCCTCCGCGTGCTCGACGATGTATCGGTCCGCGGCATCGGGTCCACCCTCCACCCGCACTGTGGAGACGTAGCTGTAGCCAAGCGGCAGCGGCACGCGCTGATTCGCGACGAGCACCGTCGCGAGCTGCAGGCGCTCGGCCGCGCGAAGGCAGATCTCCTTCACGTCACGTGGTGTGGCGTCCGCATCGACCCAGAGCGTCATGGATGGCAATTGAGGTAGAAGCAAGCTAGGGGAGCGCCAGCCTGGTCGCCCGATTGAACGCGGGTGATTCCGCTGTGCTGCCGCGTGACGCATCGTCAATGGAGCTGCAGGCACTCCGAAAACTCGTCCGCCAGGGGTCGACACGTCATGAGACAGTCTCGCATCTCCGCGCGTGCACGTTGCCTTCGCTTTCTTGCCCCGCTCTTCGCCGTGGCGCTCTGCCTGCAATGCACGGCACGCAAGCGAGCCGACGAAGGGTACATCGCGGTCGAGGGCGGTCGCATCTGGTATCATCGCGTTGGCACGGGGGCGCGCACGCCACTCCTCCTGCTTCACGGCGGACCCGGAAGCTGCAGCTACTATCTGAAGCCGTTGCTCGCGTTGTCGGCCGACCGGCCGGTCATCATCTACGACCAGCTCGGATGCGGCAAATCCGACCGTCCAACGGACACGACGCTGTTCACCGTCGATCGCTACGTGCGCGAGCTCCAGACCCTGCGCGATTCGCTTGGGCTTCGCGAGATTCACCTGCTCGGCCATTCGTGGGGCGCGATGCTCGCGGAAGCGTACATGGGAACGCATCCGACGGGAGTTCGGAGCCTCATCCTTTCGAGTCCGCTCGTCACGACGGCACAGTGGGAGCACGATGCGGACTCGCTTCTCCGCGCGTTGCCCGACTCCACACAGGCCGCGATCGCCAGGCACGAGGCCGATCATACCACCTCGTCGCCGGAGTACGTGAACGCCACCAAGGCGTACTACGATCTGTATCTGTCGCGAACTCCATCGCGCCCCACGGCGGACAACGACAGCAGCAGAGCGGGATTCGGCAGGCAGGTGTACGAGTACATGTGGGGGCCGAGCGAATTCAGCTCGACGGGCACGCTCAAGACCTTCGACGCGACGCCCTGGCTGCGCGGCGTGAAGGTGCCGACGCTGTTCGTTGCAGGTGAGTTCGACGAGGCGACGCCGGCGTCGACGCGCAACTTCTCGCGTCTCGTTCCCGGTTCCGAGTTCGTCATGATTCCCGGCAGCGGGCACATGACGACCAAGGACAATCCGGACGCCCTGCGCGCCGAGATTCGTGCCTTCCTCGCGCGGGTGGAGCAACGCCAGCCGTGACCGCAGGACGTGGGAACGACTGACGCGGAAGGTGCGTTTATCTTAGTAGTAAGATAATTTCGACCCAGCCTTCATCCGTGAGCACAGGAAATGTCCAACATCACCGGTCTCCATCACGTCACCGCCATCGCGGGACCCGCACAGGAGAATCTCGACTTCTACGCCGGCATTCTCGGCATGCGTCTGGTCAAGAAATCCGTCAATCAGGACGATCCGGCCACGTACCATCTCTTCTACGCGGACGGTGAGGGGCATGCGGGCTCCGACCTGACCTTTTTCCCGTGGGCGCACATGCCACGCGGCCGCGATGGCACGGGACTCACGAACGAGGTGTCGCTCGCCGTTCCCGCAGGATCGCTCCCGTACTGGCAAGAGCGGCTGGCGAAGCACGGCGTCAAGATCGGAGCGCAGGTCACCCGCTTCGGCGAGCGAGCGCTTCCCTTCACCGACGTGCACGGGCTCGCGGTCGCGCTGGTCGAGACCAGCGATGCACGCGAGTTCACGCCCTGGACCGGCAGCCCGGTTCCCGTTGAGCATCAGATTCGCGGGCTGCACACAGTGCGCATCTCCGAGCGCGTGCGCGCGCGAACGGAGCAGCTGCTCACGAACGGGATGGGATTCACGTTGCTCGCCGAGGAGAACGGATGGAAGCGGTATAGTCTCGGTGAGGGTGGCTCGGGGCGTGTGCTCGATGTGGAGGAGCTCCCGAACGTGGCGCGCGGCGCGTGGGGCGCGGGACGCGTGCACCATGTGGCGTGGCGTGTGGCCGATGACGCGGCCGAGCTCGCGGCGCGCAAGCGCCTGCACGAGGTCGGAACGCAAACCACCGAAGTGATCGACCGCTTCTGGTTCAAGTCCGTGTATTTCAACGAGCCGGGTGGCGCGCTGTTCGAGCTCGCGACGGATGGACCCGGCTTCGGCATCGACGAGAACATGGAGACACTGGGGAAGGATCTGATCCTTCCGCCGTGGCTCGAGCCGCAGCGCGCGGCGATCGCGCGCGGGCTCCCGACGCTCGTTATGCCGGCCGAGCTGACGCCGGCTTCGGCGGGATAAGGGCGGCAATCCAGCTGGCCGCGGCAGAGACATCGCCGCGCGTCAGCTCGTGCCCCGCATCGAAAAAATTGAGCGTGGGCCTGGCGCCGGCTGCCGAGAGAAGTGTCTGCAGCCGACGCGCCTGCTCCGGCGTGGCGATGGGATCCCACTCGCCGGAGCTCAGAAGCACCGGGGTGCCGCCGAGCTTCGCGGGCTCGCGTGGCTCGAACGGCACCATCGCGCGAAAGAGCACCGCGTGCGAGAACACGGACGGTCCGGTGAGCATGACGCTCGCGGCGATGTTCGCACCGTTCGAAAAGCCGACCGCAATCAGGCGCGAGGCATCGAGCTCGTACTTCGCCACGGCGCCGTGGACGAAGCGAATGAGCTGCTGCGTGCGCAGCGCGAGATCCTCGAGATCGAAGACGCCTTCGGAGAGCCGCGCGAAAAATCGTGGCATGCCGCGCTCGCGCACCGCTCCGCGCGGACTCAGAATCGCCGCGCCTGGCAGGAGCGATTCGCCGAGCGGGAGCATGTCGTTCTCGTCGCCGCCAGTGCCGTGCAGCAGGAGGAGTGTCGTCTGCGCGTGCTTGCCTTCGCCGGTGGAAAAGCGATGTACCAGCTCGAGATCGGTAGTCTTGGCGGTTTGAGTGCTCATCCGAGGCATGATGACGGAGGTTCCATTCGGCTTCAAGCGTGCGCGGTCAAGCGTGCGCTACCGGTACGTCTCGAAGAAACCGGTACCGGTTCCCGCAACAGGTGCGCCGCCCAGGCGGCCACTGATGTGCGCGCGCCCTTTCATCTGGATGAAGTACGGCTTCAGAATGCGCCGCGCGTCCGCCGCATCGCCGCGCTCGATGAGCGACGTGCGGGTGTCGCTGCCGATCGCATCCTCGATGTCGAGCTCGACACGAAGGGTGTCGGCTCCGCGCGCGTCCTGCAGCACCGCGTGGCTCGGGACCTTCACCTCGCGACCATTGATCTCGATCGTGCGGCCGTCAACGTACGCGATCTCGTGTGGACGGAAGAGCGCGCGAAAGCCGAGTGAGTCCGTGAGGTAGACGAAGAAGGGCTGCGTGGTACCGGCGCTGTCGGGAGGAGCGACACGCCCGTAGAGCAGGGTGTATGCGCCGGCACGCGTGGCGCCCCAGTCCCATGAGACGCCGTGCCATACCCCCCAGTTGTGATCGTGATACGACTGCGCGTCGTCATAGTGCTCACAGCTGCCCGACACGCAGAGTGACCCGGACGCGCTCGCGCGCAGCCCGGGCACCGCGTACCCCGATGCGAACGGGCAGCTCTCATCCGTATCCGCGCATTCGGCGATCGAGCCGCCGGGGAAGAGAATGTTCGGCGCGGGCGTGACCACGAGATCGAGACGAAGGGGCGCGCCGCTCCCGTTCTCCGCGGCGGAGGCACGGAGAGCGTAGCGCCCGTCGGCAAGAAGGTGCACCGACGAGGTGCCGATCTCGAGATCCGCACTGTCGGTGGAAAAGTGCACCTGCTCCCTGCGTACGTTCGCGGTGAAGCGGCGCGTGCGCCCGCCCTGCTCGCGCACGCTCACCGCGATCTGCCCTCCCCACTTCGTGCCGCGCACATCGCCCGCAACAATGTACGAGATGAACGCCCATCTCTTTCCGCTCGGCGACAGCACGTTGAAGTAGTGCCACTCGGCCCAGCTTTCCGGGTGTGACACGTGCGCGGGCGGCATGTGGAAGTGATCGATGCTCGTGTACAGCTCGTGCGGAGTGGGCGACGCCCAGCGGCGGTCTCCTTCGTCGTCGCGCCAGGAGCCCGCGATCACCGGCGGGAGTGCGTCCACCATCGCGCTGTGCAATGGGATCTCGCCTGCGGCGCGCACCGTGTGCTCGACGCCGTGCGTGCGGAGATACAGCAGCTTGCCGTCGATCTGCGGCGCGACCGTCGCGACATCGTGAGAGAGGCGCGGCGATGCGAGCAGCTCGCGGTAGATGAAGCGCGCGTTGGCGATCGAAAAGAAGAGGCCACCGACGCCGCCGGTCTTCATCACTTCGATGTCCATCCCCTCGGGGAGCACGGTCACCTGTCCACCGCCAACGAGCTTCTCGTCGCGTGCCTGCGCAAGCATCGCCTGGCCGATCGCGAGCAGCACGATCATGACACCGACGCCGAGCGAGTAGCCGAAGAGCAGGAAGAGCGAGCGGAGCGGACGATGGGCGAGATTCCGCAGCGCGATGAGCGTGATCACACGCGCGGCTCGCGCCAGGGTGGTGGACTCTCGGGACGCGGCACCGCGAAGCGGAGGGCCGCGTCATCCTCGCCGATGATGCGCTTCGCGAGCTCCGCCTCCCCCGCATCGTGCACGCGCCGGGCGGGATCCGCGAGCAGCTCGGCAGCCTCCTCGCGCGTGAGGGTGCTGACGTACACGTCGGCCCACGGTCCGTAGTCGAAGGAGAGATAAGCGGCCCGCTGGGCGATTCCCTGCACGAGCGGTTGGTCGCCACGGATAGGAACGCTGAGCGTGGGCTGGAGCGCGGGCATGTCGAGCTCGACGAAGGCTGCGCTCTCGAACGAGAGCGCGGGCGCCGGATGCGGCTTGGGAAAGCGCGACTCGATCGCGCTGAGCTCCTGCTCGCTGAGCGTGACCGGGGTCCACGACACGAGGTTGCCGTGAGCGATCCCCTCGCCGAGGGCGAGGAGATCGCGCACTTCATCGCAGCTGCGTCCGTCGAAGAGATAGGCGACGAGCGTGGACAGCGGCCACTGGCGCGAGGTGGCGAGGCCAGGCACGTCACCGGCGGGCATGATCCGCACTCTCATCATTCGGTCATCCACGGGGCACCTCATCCTGAACGATCTCACCGTCGCGCATGTGGACGATGCGCCGCGCCGTGCGGGCGAGGCTCTCATCGTGCGTCACGACCACGACCGTCGTTCCGTCGGCGTTCAGCCGGCCGAACAGCGAGATGATCTCCTGGCCGGTTCTTGCGTCCAGCTCACCGGTCGGCTCGTCCGCGAGCAGAAGCGACGGGCGATTCGCGAGCGCACGCGCGATCGCGACCCGCTGCTGCTCGCCACCGGACAGCTGCGACGGCCGATGTCGCACGCGATCTCCCAGGTCCACGTATCGCAGCAACTCGCTGCTTCGCTGCCTTCGCTCCGCAGTGGGCACTCCCGCCTCCGCCATCGGCAGCTCGACATTCTCTCTTGCGGTGAGAATCGGCAAGAGGTAGAAGCGTTGAAAGACGAATCCAATGTGCCGCAGCCGGAATTCGGTGACCTCTCGATCGCCGAGTGTTCCCACGTTCCGTCCCTCGATCTCCACAGTGCCGCTCGTCGGTGCATCGATCGCGCCGAGCAGGTTCAGAAGCGACGATTTGCCGCACCCGGACGGGCCCACGATCGCCAGGTACTCACCTTTTTCTATCTCGAGCGATACGCCGCGCAGTGCGTGCACCGCATCGCGCTCGAGCGGATAATCCCGACGCACATCGCGGGCCCGAACGAGAGCCGTCACGCGACCGCCTCCTCGCGCAGCGTACTCGCGAGGGGAAGCGATGCCGCCCGCCAGGCCGGGTCGAGTCCCGCCAGCACGCCGCACGCGGTGAGCAAACCGATCGCTGTCCACGCCGCGCGCGGCTGGAAAAGGAAAAAATCGATCGCGGCCGGCAGCCCCGGAAAACGGGAGAGGATCGCGTTCAGGTAGCGCGCGGTAACCAGTCCAAGCCCGGTGCCAAGTACCGCTCCGGTGATGCTCATGGCGGTGCCCTCGAGCACGATCTGCTGCACGACGTGTGACCGCGAGACTCCGATCGCGCGCATCACGACGATCTCACCCACGCGCTCGTTCACCGAAACGGTGACGAGCGTGGTCACGAGAAGGAAGCCTACGATCAGGCTGACTGCGCCCAGAATGGCGCTGAGCTGCCGAAAGTAGCTCAGGCGCTCGTCCACGCGTGCCATCGCGTCCGCAGTCGAGATGACATCGATGGCAGGAAGCGCGGAGCGCATCCATTGCTTGATGTAGTTGATGCGGCCCGGATCGCGAAGGCGGACCATGAAGAGCGACACGCGGTCCTCGCGCGCGGCACCGGTCATCTCCTGCAGCGTGCGCAGCGGGATCGCGATCGCGAGTTGGTTCGCGGCGAGATAGAGGAATCGCGCGCGCCCCGCGAGAACGAGCGCGCGCTCGCCCGAATGCGTGCGGAGCTGCGGATCGAAGCCCGCCGCGACACGGAGGGTGTCGCCGATTCGGGCATGAGTCGCGCGAAGGAAGTCCTCGTTGGCAACGAAGCTGTTCGGGGTGGTCGCATCGCGCCCGGCGCCGAGCTGATAATCGCCCTGCGCTGATGGATCGACGCCCAGCGCGAAGGTCGTGATCGACGAATCGCCGCGGAGCACGTGTACGGACGCGCCGAGCACCGGACTCACGAGATCGATCTCCGGACGGGCGCGGAGGCTGTCGGTGATGGCCGAGGCGCCGGCGATCGAGGCTTCCGTGTCGAACGGGAGCGTGCCGCGCGGCGTGAGGCGCAT
>DASXQD010000517.1:0-3803 GCA_036493195.1 Gemmatimonadaceae bacterium
CGAGAGATCTGCAGGCCTATCATCTCTTCCTGCAGGGGCGGCAATGCTTGTCGAAGTGGACGAGCAATGCCGTCGATGGTGCCGTCGACTGCTTCGAGCGAGCGATCGCGCGTGATCCGAGCTTCGCCCTCGCGTATGCCAATCTGGCGATGGCACATATCGAGTCTGCCGAGAGCGGCGCACGGCCCCCCGATGTCGCGTATGCGCGCGCGGACGCGACTGTGCGCGTAGCGCTGAGGCTCGATCCGGAGTTGAGCGCAGCGCACTGCACGCTCGGCTACATGAAGACCGTGCGCGAGCTGGATTGGGCGGGGGCCGAGGAGGAGTTCAAGCGGGCGCTCGAGCTCAGTCCGAGCAATGCGGATGCGCTGGACCTGTATGGGCGGCTCTGTTCCGCGCTGGGACGACACGACGAGGCGATCGCACTGGTGGAGCGCGCGCGCGAGCTGGATCCGCTCGCGCATCGCATGGATGTGGCGACGGTGCTTTTGCGCGCGGGCCGCTACGACGATGCCGTGGTGCTTGCACGAAACGCGGTGGAGCTGGACCCGGTGCACGATCGTGCGGTGGCCACACTCGGCTGGGCGTACCTGCTGAGCGGCCGAAAGGACGACGGGCTCGCGCAACTGGAGCACGCGGTCTCGCTTTCTCCGGGAAACACGATGTGGATGGGTCAGCTGGGAGCGGCGTACGGATTGGCCGGCAAGCCGGCGAAGGCGAAGAACATTCTTCGGGACATCGAGGCACGCTCGAAGAGCGCGTACGTCTCACCGTATCATTTCGCGTACGCTCACATGGGCGTTGGGAACTCGGAGCGAGCACTGGATTTTCTCGAGCGCGCGGTGAGCGAGCGCGGCGGAGCGACGTACGGAATCAAGAGCTCGTTTCTGTTCGTGCCGCTGCGAGCGCATCCGCGATTTCGTTCGCTCATACGAACGATGAAGCTGGAGTAGTCACCGTACGCGCTTCGAGACTTCGTCGAATCTCTTCGCGCGTGCTCACGATACGGTCCTGGTCTCGTAACCAACGGAGCGCGAAGTGAACGGTTTCGCAGTCGGAGGCTCGTCGCCATTCGGGGTATTTTTTACCATCGTCGTCATCCTCGTCCTGATTGCCACGTGGGTGATCCTCGCCACGAGCCGGTTCACGCAAGGAGGAATCGTGGAACGTCCGGAACGCGTGCCGCAGCTGTATGGGTACACGGTGTGCCTGATCGCGTTGGCGATCGCCATCGTCAGCGTCACTGGCATCGTCGGCAGCGCGTTCGATCTGAGCACACCGACGATCGCGAGTGACTCGGAGTTCGGCTTCGAGCCCTCGGTCAGCTCGTTCGAGGCGTACAGATCGACGTACGATCGCGAACGACGGATGATGTCGAACGGCAGTGCAACGGTCGTTGCAGACTCGACCCCCGAACCGATTCTTCGGAAGCGCTACGAAGCCTTGCGGAACGATCATGTGGAGCGAGCAATCGTACGAGCGCATCGCGGACTGGTGACGAATACCTTTGGACTCCTGCTCGCGATCGTGTTGTTCGTGATTCACTGGCGATGGGTCCGCAGGCTGGGCGGGTCGAATTTCGCGCCGCCCACCAGCTGAGAACTGTGCTCCGCTTCACCTTCGGCGATACTCCCGTGAAATGAAGCCTCTTCGATATTCCATCAACGTCACACTCGACGGCTGCTGTGATCATCGCGCAATGGTCCCGGACGAAGAGCTGCACCAGCACGCGATCGAGAATCTCGAGCGGGCCGATGCCCTCCTGTTTGGCCGGGTGATCTACGATATGATGGAGACGGCGTGGCGATGGCCGGTGCCGGCGGGCACGAGGCCTGAGTGGATGGAAGCCTTCGCCCACACCATCGACAAGAAAAAGAAGTATGTCGTGTCGAGCACCCTCGACCGGGTTGACTGGAATGCGGAGCTCGTGCGCGGGGATCTGGCGACCGCCGTGCAGCAGCTCAAGAGCGAGTCGGGTACGGGACTGTTCACGGGAGGCATGCAGCTCCCGCTCGCCCTGGCTGAGCTGGGGTTGATCGATGAGTACGAGCTCGTGGTGCACCCCAGGCTGGCGGGCCATGGGCCTACGTTGTTCGCGGGACTCTCGAAGTACGTCGATTTGAGGCTCGTGAGCCGGCTCGAGCTCGGCTCGGGAGCGGTGGCGATGCGCTACGAGCCGAGGCGGTAGTCGTCAACGAGCGCGCCGTGGATATCGCCGGATGTACGTCCAATTGGTCGCGGCGCTGGGGCGCCCCGTGCAGGATCGGAAACGCGCTGGCTCGGGTAAGATGCACATGCGATGCATCCTCGTGTTCGCTCTGATCGCTGCCTCATCTCTCGCGATCACGCGCCCTGCGCGCGCACAGCCGGCCGTGTCCGCGGGCGAGGCAGCGACCTGCTTCGGCTTCAGCTTCGGCGCGTGGACTCCGCCTCTGGACTGGCACGCGAGCGGCCTCGAACGCACGCCGGATAGCATTGCGACACCGCTCGCGTCCGCCGGCCGCGGGTGGGCCACCGAACTGACCCACCCCGACCAGGACGGGACGATGCTGCTCTTCCCATCGTGGTGGCCCGTGGGTGTAAAAGTCGCGCTTCGCGCGCGGGCGCTGGCGGCAGGTGACACCGTCGACGGGCTCGCGACCGCGTTGGTCGGCAACGGCTTCGTGACGCCCTCACGCGCGCCTGTACGCGCGTGGCTCGTCCCATGTGGGGCTCCGCGCGGCAAGAGTGCAGGGCTCGCAGGCTCGGTTGGGACATCGGCGCTCATCGGGATATGGCGGGGCACGTCCGTTTGCCTCACCCATCACGGGCAGTGCGGCAGGGATTCGGTCGCCTATCGCATCGATCCTATCGTCGGCGCTCCGGACAGTGTCTCGCTCGCGGCAAGCACCATCGCGGCGGCCGGTGAACGATCCTCCGGCCAGCTGCGCTGCCGGTACGACGTCACCCGTGCCATCCTCTCCTGCGACGCTCCGGCGGGCGTGCTGCGATTGGCCGTGCGCGGGTCCGAGCTTGGCGGCCGGCTCACGCGGCACGATGGCGTCGACCTCCGCTACGTGTACGTGCGACGAGCCAGACGGTGATGGCACGGAAGTCGACCAACGAAGACGCGCGCGTGCGCACCATTGCACGAGACGAACGCATCGAGCATCATCTTGCGCGACCGCACTCGGGAGACGCAAGTGAAGAGGGTCACAGGCATCGGTGGAGTGTTCTTCAGCGCGAAAGATCCGATCACGCTGCGAGCGTGGTACAAGCAGCATCTGGGTATCGATGTTCAGCCATGGGGCGGCGCCGCATTCCACTGGACCGACGCGGCAGGCAATCCGATGAACGGAACGACCGCCTGGTCGATCGACCCTGACAACGGTAAGCACTTCGCGCCGAGCAAATCGACTTTCATGGTCAACTATCGAGTCGACGATCTGTCGGCCTTGCTTCAATCGCTTCGTGAGGAAGGATGCAACGTGCTGGAGAAGATGGACGACTCCGAGTACGGAAAGTTCGGTTGGGTCATGGATCCCGAGGGGAACAAGGTCGAGCTCTGGGAGCCGCCCTCGGGGCAGTGAGTCAGTGCCTGGTCATCGCGCGTAGCGCGCCGAGGCCAACTCGATCAATCGGCCAATGAGTGCGTCGTACGTCATGCCGTCGGCGGCGGCGGCACGAGCGAACTCACCGGTCTCCTCGAGGTAACAATTCGGATTGACCTCGATGACGTACACTTCGCCCGCCTCCGTCGCGCGCATGTCGACGCGCGCATAGTCCCTGAGGCGAAGCGCGTGAAATGCATCGAGTGCGGTCGT
>DASXQD010000518.1:0-5791 GCA_036493195.1 Gemmatimonadaceae bacterium
ACATGTGGTGTCTCCTTGCTCGTCTGGTCGCGAGTGGGGCGCCGGGGCAGATTGCCCGGGCTCGAACCGCCGCTCTATACAGGCGTCGAACGAGCAAGCGGAAAATCGACATCGCGGTAGAAGCCCGCATGCGACGCCCAAACGGGTCGCGGACGGACTCTGAGCCGCCATCGTGCGGATTCCGTCACGTTTCTGCTGACGCGCTGCAGCACGCACCGCATTAGTGCGGTACTGGCGTCTGCTCGCCACGCGGCGCCGGGCCCTCCGCCTCCAGCGCTGCCGTCTCTTCATCGTTGAAGAGCCGCGAGCGCGTCAAAAAGCGCACGCCTTCCGGTGACTCGACACTAAACCCGCTCCCGCGCCCCGGCACCACGTCGATCGTCAGCTGTGTGTGCTTCCAGTATTCGTACTGCTCACCGCCGATATAGAACGGCACGTCCGCTATGGTGCCGAGATACACATCCCGCTGCCCGATGCGAAACTCGCGTCGCGGAAAGCACATTGGCGAGCTTCCATCGCAGCAGCCACCCGATTGATGAAAGACGAGCGATCCGTGCACTGTCGCGAGCTTGCGCAACAGCGACTCGGCATGCGGCGTTGCGGCGACGCGCGAGACGCGCGCCGCCGATTGCTTCGAACCATCCTGCGTGCGCCCGGTCAGAAGAAGCCGGCCGCGTTGGGACTGTAGCTCACCAGCAGGTTTTTCGTCTGCTGATAATGGTCGAGCATCATCTTGTGGTTCTCGCGTCCGATGCCGCTCTGCTTGTAGCCGCCGAACGCTGCGTGTGCCGGATAGAGATGATAGCAGTTCGTCCATACGCGCCCGGCCTGCACACCGCGACCGACGCGATAGCAGGTGTTCATGTCGCGCGACCATACACCCGCGCCGAGGCCATAGAGTGTGTCGTTGGCGATCGAGATCGCATCGTCGAGGTCCTTGAAGCGCGTCACGGAAACCACGGGTCCGAAAATCTCCTCCTGGAAGACGCGCATCCTGTTGTTGCCTTCGAGGATCGTCGGCCGGACGTAGTAGCCGCCCTCGAGCTCTCCCTGGAGCAACGCGCGCGAGCCGCCGGTGAGCACTCTGGCGCCTTCCTTCCTCCCGATGTCGAAATAGCTCAAAATCTTCTCGAGCTGATCGTTGCTCGCCTGCGCGCCCATCATGGTGGTGCCGTCGAGCGGGTGGCCCATCTTGATCTTCTCGACGCGAGCGATCGCTCGCTTCATGAAGGCATCATAGATCGATTCGTGCACGAGCGCGCGTGAGGGACAGGTGCACACCTCGCCCTGATTGAAGGCGAACATGGTGAAGCCCTCGAGCGCCTTGTCGAAGAACGCATCGTCGGCATCCATGACATCAGGGAAGAAGATGTTCGGCGACTTTCCGCCCAGCTCGAGCGTGACGGGGAGCAGATTCTCGGACGCGTACTGCATGATGAGGCGCCCCGTCGTGGTCTCGCCCGTGAACGCGACTTTGGCGACGCGGTTGCTGCTCGCGAGCGGCTTGCCCGCTTCCACGCCGAACCCCTGCACCACGTTGAGCACGCCAGGCGGAAGGAGATCGCCAACGAGCTCCACGAACGCCATGATCGACACGGGCGTCTGCTCTGCAGGCTTGAGCACGACCGCATTTCCCGCGGCGAGTGCCGGAGCGAGCTTCCACACGGCCATGAGCAGGGGAAAGTTCCACGGGATGATCTGGGCGACGACTCCGAGCGGCTCGTGGAAGTGATAGGCGACCGTGTCGTTGTCCAGCTCTCCGGCAGATCCCTCCTGCGCGCGAAGGACGCCGGCGAAATAGCGAAAGTGATCGATCGCGAGCGGAAGATCGGCGTTCAGCGTCTCGCGAACGGCCTTGCCGTTGTCGATCGTTTCGATCACTGCGATTGCCGAGAGATTCTGCTCGAGACGATCAGCGATCCGGTTGAGGATGATGCTTCGCGAGGCTGGCGACGTCTTTCCCCAGGCGGGAGCCGCGGCGTGCGCAGCGTCGAGCGCGAGCTCCACATCCTCGGCGGTGGAGCGAGCCACGTCGCAGAGATGCTGACCCGTGATCGGTGTTGGGTTGGAGAAGTACTGTCCCTTTACCGGCGCGCGGAACCGTCCGTTGATCCAGTTGTCGTATCGACTCTTGATCGGGATCGTGATCGCGTAGTTGCGGGCCGCATCGGGCAGCGTCGCGGTGTCCTTCCTGGTGGGCTCGAGTGTGGCTGACATGCGCGCGCCTCCTGCGGCTCGGGTTGGCACGTGGCGCATGGCAGTCGCGCGGCATGACGCCTGGATGATGGCGAATTCGCGAATGCGGCCACAGCGTCACGATGTTTGTCGAACAACTGTTCACGGAACAGCTGGGACGAACACTACAGCGGTGCGTTCACGCTGCAATCAGGCAATCGCGCTATGGTTGTACTACAATCCCCGACATCTGCACCACCTCGAAATCGCTCCCGTGTACATGCGTGAGGTTGTGGAGATCATCATCGCTCCAGCGAGGATCGGGAGCGCCGCTCAGGAACATATCGGAGCCGTTGTCGGCCACGAACATCCCGTACTTCTTGAGCGCTTTCAGGATCACCTGATTCGCGGGCGAAAAGCCGGAGATGTCGAAGGTCGATTTGAGACGAACGCGCATGCCCATGGGTGGATAATCCGCGCTCGTCTGCGAGCCGGCCGAGTGACGCGCCGGCGGAATGTACGCCTTGCGCGTGCGCGCGCAGCTGAACCGCAGCGCGTGCTCGATCGCGTGGTGAATCCCGACTTCGTCGTAGCGCACGAGTCCGGGAAAGATCGGGAGGCCCGCCGCATCCGCCGAAGTCCATCCCGCGGGACGCACGGTGCCGGCAGTCATGTCGAAGATCGCGCCGGAGCCGCCGGTCCAGCTCGCGCCACCGTTCACCGGATGCGCATCGAACATCTCGTACAGCTTCCAGTTGTCGGCATCGACCACGAGCACGTGCCGGTCGCCGGTGCTCGTTGAGCCACCTTCGATGGGCGCGTACGGCGGCACCGGATACGGCCCGGGATCGCTCTCA
This sequence comes from Gemmatimonadaceae bacterium, assembly GCA_036493195.1. Lineage (GTDB taxonomy): Bacteria > Gemmatimonadota > Gemmatimonadetes > Gemmatimonadales > Gemmatimonadaceae > FEN-1250. The sequence continues at coordinate 3,033 of DASXQD010000518.1, forward strand.
TCTCCATAGTAGAAGCTCACCGGCACGCGCGCCTGCGAGCCGTGCACGACGACGTAGGAGATGCCGTTGGGCGCGCCTGCGTACACCGTTCCAAAATCCGGATGCATTCCTGTCGTCGCACCGCATGATGCGATCAGGTTGTCGGAGTTCTCGTCGAGCGGAGCGGCGGAGATGTCGGTGCGCCACGCGTTCGATGCGGGAAAGATCGCCCGGCCGCCCAGATCTCCGCTGCCGTTCCCGAGTGCCGCGAAGGTGACGGAAGATCCAGTGATCGAAGCCGTCACCGAGGTCGCCATGTAGGTGGCGTCGAGCGTCCAACGCACGCTCGCGTGTCCACTTGCATCGGTGGTGCTGGAAGTCGTGCTCAAGGCGCCATTGCCGGGTGCGGCACTCCACACCACCGTGGCACCGCTCACGGGCGCGCCAGCGGAGCTCGTGACCGTGACGACGATCGGAGCGCCGAGCAGTGACGACATCGTCCCGTGCTGCGCATCGCCGCTCACCTTCGCGATCACGTTCGCGTGCGCACCGGTGGTTCCCGTGGTGTCGGGGCCCGGTGTGGTCGGCGCGGCTGCCGCGCACGCCATCCCGGTGATGATCAGCAGGAGGTCACGCATGATCGTCGAGTAGCGCACGAGCGACCGCCGATGTGTGAGGGTCCGGCACGCGTGACGCGCGGGCCGGCAGTCCACCTCTCCAACGACGATGCGCTGCATTTCCCGGCAACCGCAGAGACCCCGATGCTGCGGGGCGATGCGCGCCTGATTGCCGCCACTGCCAGTTAGTCAAGCGACGGCGGCCGCGGCCTTCCAGCGGCGTGAGAACCGCGAGTAGACGATCACGCCGACGACGCCGCTGAACGCGCCGAACGCGGAGGGAATGGGCGCGCTCACTACCGCGCTCCCCACCGCGGCCATCGATGCCGCAACGAAGAACGACGGTACGAGCGGATAGCCCCACGCGCGATACGGACGCGGCTGACGTGGCATCGTGCGCCGAAACACGAAAACGCTCGCCGCGCTCAGCCCGAAAAAAATCCAGTCGGCGAACACCTCGCCATTGAGCAGCCAGTCCAGTCGCGACCGCGCGAGCAGCAGCAGCGCGACAGACCACAATCCCAGCATGGCGATGCTGATGTGTGGCGTGCCGAACCGACGGTGAATGCGGCCGGCTGCCGGATAAAACAGCCCCTCCCGCGCCATCGCATAGAAGATTCGCGGCGTCGCGAGCAGCACCACGTTCACAAGGCCCAGGATCGAGACCATCGCGGCGATCGTGATCAGTGTGCCGCCGAGCGAGCCGACCATGCGGATCGCCGTGTCCGCGGCGACGCTCGTGCTCGCAGCCATTCCTTCCCGGCCAAGCACGTGCAAATACGCGACGTTGACGCAGAGATAGCACACCATGATGATCGCGATGCCGAGTGCGAGCGCACGCGGAATCAGTCGCGCCGGGTCGCGCACCTCTCCGGCAACCATGTTCAGGTTCTCCCATCCGCCAACCGAGAACAGCACCGGAACGAATGCGGCCGCGAGACCTGTCGCCAGCGATGGCAGCGGCGCCGATGATGCGACCGGCGGCGGTGCCGGAATGCGGTTCCACAGCACGATGACGCCCACCACGAGTGCGCCGAGTGCGAGGAGCTTGCTCATGACCAACGTGTTCTGCACGGCGGCGCCAAGTCGAAGCCCGCGATAGTTCGTCGCGGTGAGAATGAGCAGCACCGCCACCGCCACGCCGGTGTTGCCGCCGATCGGCGCGAGATCGAAGAAGCGCCCGACATAATTCGCGAACGCCAGCGCGACCGCCGCGGCGGCGCCGCTCGCAATGGTGGTCAGGATCATCCACCCGTACACGAATGCCGCGCGCTCGCCGAACGCGCGACGGATGTAGACGAACGGCCCTCCGGCATCCGGCAGCATGGCACCGAGCTCCGCGAACGTCAGCGCACCCGCGAGCGCGATGAACCCGCCGAGGATCCAGATCGCGAGCACCCACCCACCGCTCGGCAGCGTACGCGCAACCTGCGCGGGGGTGAAGAAGATGCCGCCACCGATGATGCCTCCGACGACGATCATGGTCGCGGAGAGCAGGCCCAGCTCACGGTGCAGTGCGGGCTCGCTCACGCGGGCAAGGCCACGCTGGAGATCCTGGCGCACGCATCGAGCAGCACGCCCTGGACGTGAGGATCGCGCGCGGCGGGATGCACCGCTCGCGGACGCTCGTGATAGAAATATTCGCCCGTCACACGTGCCGCCGGATCGTCGCTCACGGCGAGCCACGCCTGCGTCTCCGCGCCCTTCGACAGATCGTCCGGCGCGCCGCGCCCACCCATTTTGGTCGGCACCCATCCGGGATCCACCGCATTCGAGAGCACCGACGGCCAGAGGCGCGCCACAGCGAAGGCGAGGATGACATCGTGCAGCTTCGAGTCGGAGTATGCCTGCGACCCGTCCCAGTGTCGCGTCTTCCACTCGAGGTCGCGAAGTGTTGCATCGCCGGAACGATGCATGCTGGAGCCGAGATACACGAGGCGTTTGGGCTTGAGAAGGAGCGCCGTGAGGACATACGGCGCGAGCGTGTTGACCGCGAATACAGCCGGAAGCCCGTCCGCCGTCTTGCCGCGCGTGCGCTCCTGATAGCCGATGCCCGCGTTGTGAATCACCGCATCGAATTCTCCGAGTGCATTCACCTGATCGGCGAGCGCCTTCGTCTCATCGATGCTCGAGAGATCGCCTGTGAGTGCTTGCTCGGCGCCC
>DASXQD010000519.1:0-4954 GCA_036493195.1 Gemmatimonadaceae bacterium
GTTACCCGGTGTGTCGCCAATGTGCATGGGGCAGATGCAGGCCGATAGGCGGTGCGTCGTCAGGTGGCTCACCGCCCACGGAATCGACCGGCGTAGCGGCTCGGTATTGGCTGCGGCTTTCCTCGCGCAGTAGATTGTGAATCGGGACTTTGCAGGCGCCAAATTGAGCCCTTCGCAGCCGGATCGGTGTTCCATCCGGCGCGCCCTCGCGGGCAGCGAAACGGTGTTTTTCATCTTCAGGTCAGGACGCAATGCCAGGATTCGCAATGTGGGCGACGCACTGGTGGAAACCGGTGCTCTTCGTGGTCATCGCAGGTCACCTCACGAACGTCTGTGTGACGCTCTTTCTGCATCGCGCGCAGACGCATCGGGGCGTGACGTTCAGCAAGCTGGCCGAGATCCCGATGCGGGTGTGGCTGTGGCTTTCGACGTCGATCGTAACGCAGGAGTGGGTAGCCTGCCATCGGAAGCATCACGCGTTTGCGGACCGCGAGGGTGATCCGCACTCTCCCGTGATGGAAGGGCTGCGCGAGATCATCCTGAAGGGGGCGTTCTACTATCGCCAGGCGATTCGCCAGCCCGGGATTCTCGAGAAGTACGGGAAGGGGACGCCCAACGACTGGCTCGAGCGCTACGTGCTCGCACGCCTCAACTGGCTCGGGATCGTGGTCATGCTCACGATCGACGTGTACCTGTTCGGCTTCTACATCGGACCGCTCGTGTGGGCCGTGCAGATGCTCTGGATTCCGTTCTGGGCGGCCGGGATCATCAACGGTGTCGGGCACGCGCTGGGCTACCGCAATTTCAACGTGAAGGATGAGAGCCGGAACATCTCGCCGATCGCGATCTGGCTCGGTGGCGAGGAGCTGCACAACAACCACCACGCGGACCCGCACTCGGCGAAGTTCAAGGCGAAGTGGTACGAGTTCGACATCGGCTGGGTGTACATCCGCATGCTCGCGGCGGTGCGCCTGGCGAAGATCCGTTACGCGCGCGCCTGAGCGCACGCGAATTCCGCTTTCGAGAGTGACTGATGGCTGAAGTGACGTGCACTCGCTGCGGCAATACGCGCGAGGGGCTCGAGCGTCCACCGCTCCCCGGGCCGCTCGGCGCGCGGGCGCAGGAGGAGATCTGCAGCGAGTGCTGGAAGCTGTGGCTGAAGCAGCAGACGATGCTGATCAACCACTACGGGCTCAATCTGATGGACCCGCAGGCGCGCCAGTTCCTGACGAAGAACATGGAGACGTTCCTGTTCAAGACGGGGAAGGACGAACAGGTGGACACGAGCAAGCAGGGCACGATCAACTGGTGAGAACCGGGTGGCGGCGGCCGGCGCGGAGGTGCTCGCACGCGCTGGCCGCCGTGGTGCTGCTCGCGGCGTGCAGGTCCACGGCCGCGCATCCACAGGGCCGGCTTCCAGAGCCCACGGGCGGCAATCGGGCATACTCATCGCAGTGCGCCTCGAAGAGCGATGCGGATTGGGTGGATTGCGTGCTCGCGCGGATGTCGCTGCGTGACAAGGCGGCGCAGATGGTGTGGCCGCAGGTATTCGGCGACTACGTCTCGTCCGATGCCCCGCAGTGGCGGAAGATCAGCGGCTGGATCACGCAGCAGCACGTGGGCGGGATCATCATGTCGGTGGGCTCTCCGCTCGAGATCGCGGCGAAGCTGAACGCGCTGCAGCGCATGAGCGATCTGCCGCTGCTCGTGGGAGGCGACCTCGAGTTCGGCGCCGGGTATCGCGCGCGGGGCGGATATTTTCTTCCCAACGGCATCGATTTGGGGGGTGCCGTTCTCTTTCCGCCCGAGATGGCGATCGGCGCCACGCGCGACACGATGCTCGCCTACGAGCAGGGGCGCATCACGGCGATCGAGGGACGCGCGATCGGATTTCACATCGATTTCTCGCCGATTCTCGACGTGAACAACAATCCCGCGAACCCCGTGATCAGCACGCGCTCGTTCGGGGAAGATCCCGCGCTCGTCGCCAAGCTGGGCACCGCGTTCATCCGCGGAGTGCAGGAGCACGGGATGATCGCAACCGGAAAGCATTTTCCCGGACATGGCGACACCGGCACGAATTCCCACCTTGCGCTGCCGATCGTGCGCGTGTCGCGCGCGCGGCTCGACAGCGTGGAGCTCGTGCCGTTCAAGGCGGCGGTGAAGGCGGATGTGGGAGCGATCATGACGTTTCACGGCTCGATGCCGGCGCTGGACTCGAGCGGCGTGCCGGGAACGCTCTCGCACAACGTGCTCACGTCGCTGCTGCGCGACGACATGCATTTTCACGGGCTGGTCGTCTCGGACGCGATGGACATGCTGGGGGTGCTCAACACGTACGGCGCGGCGAACGCGGCGCAGATGGCGGTGGCCGCGGGCGCGGACGTGCTGCTGCAGCCGCAGGATGTGGCGACGACCGTCGATGCGGTGGTCGCCGGGGTCAAGTCGGGGCGCTACACCGAGGCTCGGCTCGATGAATCGGTGCGGCGGATTCTAGCGACCAAGGCGCGCATCGGGCTGCGCACGAGCCGCGTCGTGGATCTCGACAGCGCCAGGGCGATCGTCGGGGACTCGGCCGATGCCGCGGTCGCACGGCTCGCCGCCGAGCGATCGATCACGCTCGTGCGCGACAGCGCGCATCAGCTTCCGCTCGGCCGGCTCAATCACGGCGCCCGCATTCTCTCCGTGACCTTCGCCCACCGTGCCGACCTCGGCGCGGGATCGACGTTCGATGCGGAGCTGCGAAAAACCTTCCCTGCACTGCGCCCGGAGTACGTGGACGCGGACGACGCGCATCCGAATTTCTTCAACTTGCTCGCGATCGCGGACTCGGCCGATGTGATCCTGGTGAGCTCGTACGTGGCGCACAGCTCGACCGTCGCGACGATCAACGCACCCCAGTCATTCGTGGATTTCATCGAAGAGCTGCAGCGCCGGCGGGAGCATCCAATCGTGATGGCATTCGGGAATCCGTATTTCCTGCAGCAGATTCCCGATGTGTCCGCGTACGTCGTGGCGTGGGGCGGATTCCCGGTATCGCAGAGCGCGGCGGCGCGTGCAGTGCTGGGGCTGACACCGATGACGGGAACGCTTCCGATCACGATTCCGGGTCCTTGACATTAGTCGCGTTTGGCGACTAATTCCGCTCATGCCTGCACGCGCAACTGCCCCACGCTCCAAACCGCGCCGCTTCGCCCCATCCATCGACGTCATCATCCTCACACCGCGCGGCCGCCGGCTCATGGTGCTCCTCGAGCGCGCGCCAGCCGGGTCCCGTGAGCGATGGCAGCTGCCGTGGCAATCGCTGCGTCCGAACGAGACGATCGATGACGAGGCCGCCGAACTGTCGAGAAGTACGCTTGGCACCGCCCCTTCGTTGATCGAGCAGACCGGCGCGTTCGGCGGGGGACGCCGGCATCCTTCCGGAGGGGCACTGTCCGTCTCATTTCTGGCGCTGGTGGACCGCCAGACCGGAGAAGAGGTGGAGGGGAGCGCCGCATGGCATGCCCTGGACGACCTGCCGCCGCTGCCGCCCCGGCAGCGTGCGATGGTCGAAAGTGTACGGAGCTCGCTGGGCGCGCGGCTCGATCATTCCCCGATCGCGTTCCATCTGCTGCCCTCCACCTTCACGCTGACGCAACTGCAGGAGATCTACGAGCTTCTGCTCGGCAGACGGCTGCACAAGGCGAGCTTCCGCCGGTCGTTGCACGCGGCGTGGCTGGTGGAGCCCACGGATGAGTGGCGCAGTGAAGGGCGGGGACGACCGGCACAGCTGTTCCGCTACGCACCGAAGAAGCGCCGAGGGGGCAGGCGAGGGGTTCGGTTCGGCGGCTGATCGTCGCACAGCCGTGACCGAATCCTGACCGTAACGTGCGAGGCCCATGACTTGCAAACGAGTATTTTATAGTTGCAAGATGTGCCTAAGGAACACGAGGAGCCACCATGGGCGCTTTCCGCAGCATTCGCCGCACACCTGTATCTCGCAACGTTTCGCGAGGCGTGGCGAACACCCGCGTGCCGGAGCATGCACCGGCTGAGCCCACGGATCCCGCTCGCGTCGTCACGCTCGATGACGGCACCCGCTGGCTCGCGACAGTCGTCGCTCGTCTGGTCTCCGAGGACATGATCATCGGCCAAGGGTCAGCGCGGCTTCTCGTGCGCCTGGAGTCGTTGACGTTCCCCGAGGTTCCAGCGCGGGTCGCGACGGTGCGTGCCCGGGAGCTTCATTCGGTGGATGACGAAGTCCTGCGAGCGCTCGCCGCGACATCGGCAGCGCGCGATGACGAGCCGCCACATCGGAATCGAGCCTGACGATCGAGCACGAGCAAAGGGTATGAACGAAGAGGCTCCCGGATGCGCCGGGAGCCTCTTCGTTTGTGCGAGCTGCACGCTCGATTCCAGCCGGCAATCAGCGCTCGGTATCCTTGCGCTTGCTCGCCTGCCATTTGATGAGGCCACGCGCGACGGCGACGTTGTCCGACGCGATCTGGTACAGCTCCTTGAACGCCGTGGATTGCGTGGGTGCCTGTGCCTCCGCAATCACCGGCGGTTCGTGACCGTCGCGGCGCTGCGGATCGATACGACGCTCGACGGACACGCGCGCGGTGACTTCCGGCGTTTCCTTCGAGATGGCCTCGATGGTCACGACCCCGCCACCCGGCAATCCCCGGCTGTAGAGCAGCACGGGATCGTCGGCTTTGGGTTCTTCCCCGGTGGGTTCGTTCGCGTCGCGAGCCATCAGAAAATCAGCGGAGCAGAAGGGGCGAACGCCATGTCCTCCGACGAGCCGGCGCCGAAGGGGTCGGGAATTGCCAACGACGCGGGCAGATCGAAGGTTCCGGTGGCCGGTAAGACACGACGCACCGCGATCAATCGTTGGCCGAACCACGTTCTGTGCGTCCCCGTGCCCGAGAGCCGCGCGAGCATGACACGATGGCCGCCACTCGATGCATGA
>DASXQD010000520.1:0-8768 GCA_036493195.1 Gemmatimonadaceae bacterium
TCCCTATCGCATCACGCTGATCGGGTCGACCTGCGTCGCCCGTCGCACCGGAGCAAGCAGCGCGATCGATGCACACGCGACGATCATCAGTGCAGTGGCCGCGAGCGTCAGTGGATCGAAGGGCTTCACGCCGAACAGCAGGTTGCGAAGCATGGTCCCGACGAACATCACACCGACGACGCCGACCGCGAGACCAACGGCCATCCATGCCGCGCCCTGCCGCAGCACGAGGCCGGCGATGCCCTGTCGCGTGGAGCCCAGCGCCACGCGCACGCCGAACTCGCGCTCGCGCGCTGTGGCCATCGCCGCGAACATCGCGTAGACACCCACCGATGCGAGGAGCAGCGCGAGCACGCCGAAGCCGGTCATCAGCACCACCGGCAGCCGGCGGCCGGCGAGACCCTCCGAGAGAAACGCGCTCAGCGTGGTGATGTTGTGAGTGGCGAGATCTGGATCGAACGCGGTGGCAGTGTGCTGAATGGGCTGCGCGAGCGCGAGCGGATTCCCGCGCGCTCGCACGAGAATCGTCAGGTCCCCTGTCGGCTCTTGCCGCCGCGAGACGTACGTGATCGGCTCGGGCGTCGTCCGCGCGGGATCGTTGCGCACGTCGCCGACGACGCCGACGATGACCTTCCACGGCGAGTTGGCGTCCGGACCAAGACGAATGTGCGCGCCCAGCGCTCCACCATTTCCACCGTTCGGCCAGTACTTCCGTTCCATCGCCGCACTGATCACCACGGACACCGGTGCGTCGACGCGATCCTCGGCATTGAAGGTTCGACCGCTGCGGAGCGGTATGCCGAGCATGCGGAAGTAATCATCGGAAACGCTCACGTAGGTGATGAATGGCTGCTGATCGTTCGGCGGCGGCGGAGCGCCCTCGATGACCAGCCCGTTGGAGTTCATGTTTGGTGAGGGAAGCTCGCTCGCGGACGCGATGGCCGTGACACCCGGCACGGTTCGCAGCTGGTCCTCCAGCCCCGAGTAGTAGCGCGTCATGTCGTCGGCCTTCTGCATCTTCATGAGCGGCGGCTGCACGTCGACGGTGAGCACGCCATCGGGATTGAAGCCCAGCGGTGCACTCATCATCGACCAGAGGCTTCGCGTCAGTAGACCGGCGCCCGTGAGCAGGCTCAAACAGAGCGCGATCTGCCCTGCCACGAGCGCTCCGCGCAGCCGCCGCGAGCGACGGCTCTCGCTCGAGCCGCGTGTCTCATCGCGGAGCGTGCTCTGCATGTTCGTGCGACCGACCGAGAGCGCGGGCATCACGCCGAACGCGAGCCCGGTGAGCAGCGCGAGCAGCATCGTGAAGACGAAGGTGCCCGGATCGATGGCGAGGTGCGCATAGGATGGCAGCGCGTTGAGCGCCAGCTTGCGCATCAGTGTCAATCCGAGAAAGGCAAGGAGAATTCCGGCGACTCCACCGGCGAGGGCGAGCACCGTGCTCTCCGTGAGCAGCTGCCGCACGAGTCGTCCGCGGCCTGCGCCGAGGGCGACGCGCACGGCGAACTCCTTCCGTCGCGAGATGGTGCGCGAGAGAAGCGCGCCCGCGAGATTCGCGCACGTGATGAGGAGCACGAGCCCGGCGCTCGCCATGAGCACCAGCAGCGGGGTGCGCGTGTCGCCGACCATGGCGTCGCGCAGCGACGTCGCTCTCAGCTCGAAGGGTCCGTCGTCCCGCGGATATTGGCGCGAGAGATCGTTCGAGATCGACGTGATGTCGCTTTGCGTAGCCTGGAGCGTCGCGCCTGGCTTGCGACGGCCAATGAACATCAGGTAGTGCGAGCCGCGCACGGTCACGGGATCGCGCATGAGCGATGGAAGCGACATCGCGAGATACACGTCGACCTTGCCGATCGGGCCTACGAAGTCGCGCGGCAGCACACCCGCCACCGTTCGCGTGATCCCATTGATCAGGAGCGACTTGCCGACAATCGATGGATCGCCGCCGAACACCTGCTGCCACGCCGAGTGCGTGAGCATGGCGACGAGCGAAGTGTCGGAGAGGGCATCCTCGTCGCGAAAGTCGCGGCCGACCACCGGCACGACGCCGAGCGTCCGGAAGAAGTCGGATTGCACCCAGGCGAGCGTCACCATGCGGGTGCCGCCGTCGCCCTTGTAGACGCGCGACGCAGTCTGTCCCTGGAAGATCGTGTAGCTCGAGAATGACCGCTGCCGATCACCGATATCCTTTGCTGCGCCTGCGCTCAGCCCGCCCTTCTCGGAGCTCCCATCGCGGAAGCGGGCGTACACGCGCACGAGGCGACTCGGCTCTCGATACGGAAGCGCGTCGAGCAGCACGGACTTCACGACGCCGAAGACCGCGGCATTCGCGCCGATCCCGAAGGCGAGGGTGACCACCGCGAGCAGCGTGAAGAGCTTTGCGTGCATCGCGGAACGGAGGCCGAAGCGCAGATCCTGTTTCAGGTCGCCGATCCAGTCGCGCCGCCGCTCGGCGCGCCGATCGTCCTTCAAAAGCTCCGTGCACTCGCGCTGCACGCCTCCCACGTCTCCGAAGCGCTCGAGAGCGGTCGCGCGCGCAGTTGCGGGATCCATTCCCTGAGCTGTGTAGTCGCGAATGCGCTGCTCGAGGTGGAACTGCAGCTCGTCGCCAACCTCGGCCTGCGGAGCCGTCTCGAAGGGAAGCTTGTTGTCGGGATGAGTGAATGGATTGCGCATGGTCAGCTCGCCCAGCTGGGTGCGGTCACGGTGCCAACAGCCTGCGTGACTGCGGCGGCGAAGCGCTGCCATCCGGATGTCTGCTCCTGGAACTGGCGCTTCCCTTCCGCTGTGAGATGGTAGTACTTGGCGCGGCGGTTGTTCTCGCTCACTCCCCACACGCCCTTGATCCAGCCGCGCCGCGTCATGCGATAGAGGGCGGGGTAGAGCGACCCCTCCTCGATGCGCAGCACGTCGCCGGTCGCGCTCTCGATCCATTTGGCCACTCCGTAACCGTGCATCGGTCCCCAGGAGAGCGTCTTCAATACGAGCAGCTCGAGGGTACCCTGGAGAAGTCCTGAATCATTGCTGAACATGAGGCCTCGGAGTGCGCGGAAAGGGATGGCGGGCAGAGGAAGCGCGAACAGGCTTCCTATGCCGATCTAGGGAGAGCCTAAAACTGTACCCTTAGACGCGCAAGGGGAGCGGATGGTTTGAATCGCGTCCGGCACCGAACTGGCGTTGCTGCCTCCGGCATGACAGACGCATCCGCTTCGGCGGTCGCCGGCGCAGCCGCTCCGCCCATGTTGCCCGCCGCCGCGCAGGTTCGCGCCGCGTTCAGCGGACTCGTGCTGGTAATGCTGCTCGCCGCGCTCGACTCGACGATCGTCTCGACGGCACTTCCGACCATTGTCGGAGATCTCGGAGGACTCGAGCGTCTGGCGTGGGTGGTGACCGCCTATCTCCTCGCGCAGACCGTCGTGACGCCGGTGTACGGGAAGCTCGGCGATCTCTACGGCCGCAAGGGCGTGCTGCAGAGCGCTGTCGTCATCTTCCTGATCGGCTCAGCGCTGTGCGGAATCAGCCGGAACATGACGCAGCTGATCGGCTTTCGCGCCATTCAGGGACTCGGCGCCGGCGGTCTGACCGTGGTGACGCAGGCTGTGGTCGGCGATCTCGTGTCTCCGCGCGAGCGGGGAAAATACCAGGGGATCTTCGGCGCGGTGTTCGGCGGCGCGAGCATCGCGGGCCCGCTGCTCGGCGGATACTTCACCACGCATCTCTCGTGGCGATGGATCTTCTACGTGAACATTCCGATCGGCGTGGTCGCACTCGTCGTGCTCGCGGCGACGCTTCCCTCGCAGAGCATTCGATCGAAGCGCGCTATCGACTACGCTGGCTCGGCGCTGCTTGCCGTCGTGCTCGCAGCGCTCACGCTGCTCACGGATCTCGGCGGCACGACGTACTCGTGGACGTCGCCCACGATGCTCGCGCTCATCCTTACGACGATCGTCGCCCTCGCGCTCTTTCTCGTCGTCGAGCGCAGAGCCGCGGAGCCGGTGCTTCCGCTGCGCCTGTTCACCATCAGAACGGTCGCGGTCGCATCCGCGGTCGGCTTCATCGTGGGTTTCGCGCTGTTCGGATCGGTCGTGTACCTCCCGCTCTTCCTGCAGATCGTGAAGCAGGCATCGCCGACGGCATCGGGACTGCAGATGCTCCCGATGATGGGCGGGATGCTGGTCACGTCGATCGTTTCGGGGCAGCTGATCAGCAAGACGGGGCGCTACAAGATCTTTCCGATCGTCGGTACCGCGGTGATGACGCTCGGGCTTTTTCTGCTCGCGCGAATGACCGCGTCGACGAGCCTTCTGAACGCTTCGCTCATCATGCTCGTGCTCGGACTCGGGCTGGGGATGGTGATGCAGGTGCTCGTGATCGCCGTGCAGAATGCCGTGAGCTATCAGGATCTCGGCGTCGCGACTTCGGGCGCGACGCTCTTCCGGCTGATCGGCGGCTCGCTCGGGACGGCGGTGCTCGGCGCCGTGTTCGCGAGCCGGCTCGCGCGGAATCTGGCGACCGCGCTTCCGGGCGCCGGGGTTGGCTCGGCGATCAAGTCGACTGGCATGTCGGCGCACGCGATGGCTGCACTTTCTCCGGAGGCGCGCGCGGCGTACCAGCTCGCATTCACGCGATCGCTGGACACGGTGTTCCTGGTGGCGACGGCCATTGCAGCCGTGGGCTTCGTGCTCGTCTGGCTCATGCCGGAGCAGCCGCTGCGCAAGACCGTTGCGGCAGCCGCCGGCAACAAGGGCGCCGACTCGGCGGGCGCCTTCGCGCGGCCGCAGAGTGCGGATTCGGCAACGGAGTTCCTGCGCGGACTCTCGGTGCTCGCGAGCCGCGACGTGCAGCGCAACTTCATCAACGGTATCGTCGCGCGGGCAGGACTTTCGTTGAGCGCGGCGGCCGCATGGCTGCTCGTGGAGATCGAGCGCGATCCGCGTGTCGATCCCATCGCGCTCGGCGCGCGGCATCGCGTGGATGCGGAGCGGATGCGCGAAGCGGAGGCGGAGCTGCGCCGAGCACGATACATCGACGGTGATGCGCTCTCTCGCACGCTGACGACGGCGGGATGCGAGGCGCTGACCAAACTCGTGCGCGCGCGGCGCGAGCACATTCAGGAGCTGATCGCGGACTGGCCGGCAACGCAGCGCGCAGAGACGGCGGCGCTGTTCCGCCGGCTCGCGGAAGAGCTGGTTCCGGACGTGCGTGCTCCCGTTGCGACGGGCTCTTCTTCTCTTGTGGAAAGCTGAGACGTCGCTGCGCGAAATTCTTCTGCTCGCACACAGCTCACTCGTTTGCATTCGCCGCGGCACTTGATGTGCGGCGGTTGGACGAGTACCACCGCGCATCGGTTGATGCGCAACTGGTTGGAAAGGGAACTGATTGGACACAGAAGATGAAGGAGGGAACGATGGCAGAGCAGCAGAAAGCGGATACTCCGCCCACGGAAGGGCAGGGGCAGCAGTCGCGTGGTGGAAAGGCCTCGTCGCGCGGCGGATCGGGCGCGACGAACACGGACAATGTGCAGAGCGCCGGGAGCTCGAGTGGTAGCGGACAGAGTGCACAGCAATCCTCGGATCAGGAGCGCCAGCGGCAGATAAGCCGGGAGCCCTCGTCGTCGTCGGGCGCGGGGATGCAGCGGGGCGGTCAATCGGGCGCGGGCGCCGCGCTTTCCGGACGGGGTCAGCAATCGATGCTGCCCGCGTTCATGACGAATCCGGGACTCATGGCGAGCGCATTCATGTCCGATCCGTTCGCATTCGCGCAGGCGATGAGCCAGGAGATGGATCGACTGTTCGACACGTTCGGGGGCACAAGCGAGGGCGGGCGTGCGCTCTCGACCAGCGGATCGAGCAGGCGTCTGCAGCAGCAGGGCGGTCGAGGGCAGTCGTACTGGGCGCCGCAGATGGAGGTGTTCCAGCGTGGACACGAGATGGTCGTGCGGGCGGATCTTCCCGGGATCTCACCCGACGACGTTCAGATCGATGTCGAGGATGGGGTGCTCACGATCTCTGGCGAGCGGCGAAACACGAACGAGGACCGACAGGAGGGATTCTACCGCAGCGAGCGCAGCTACGGCACCTTCGCGCGCAGCATCGCGCTTCCCGAAGGAGTGGACGAGGACCAGGTGAATGCGCGCTACGAGCACGGGGTCCTCGAGGTGATGGTACCGATGCCGCAGCAGCAGCGGCAGCGTGGGAGAAGGGTGCAGATCCAGAGTGGCACGGGCAGCGGAAGCTCGCAACACGCTGGACAGAGCTCAGGGCAGCAGAGCAGTAGTCGACAGAGCGCTGGCCAGCAGGGGTCCGAACACCGGTCCGGCGAACAATCGGGCGCAGGAGGTGCGAGCAGTACATCGAGATGATTGCTTCGCTTCGAGCTCGGGGGTGCATGACCCTCGAGCTCGAAATCGTGAGCTGGTGAGCGTAGCGCAATTTCGTTGCTGGACTTGCTGAATCTGTTCTTCGGCTGATCCGGCCGGCGCGTGACATTGGGCGGGGCGGCGCGCATATTCGCTTGACGCCTCCCCCACCGGGCACCACATGATCGCGCAGTGACGGCACCTCCTGATCCACCCGCCTTCGCTCCCGACGATCGGATTTCCTCGTTCGCCGACGCGCTCGACGGACGATATCGCCTGGAGCGCGAGCTCGGTGCCGGTGGCATGGCCACCGTGTATCTCGCCGAGGATGTGCGACATCATCGACCCGTCGCGATCAAGGTGCTGCATCCGGAGTTGAGCGCGATCCTCGGGCCCGAACGCTTCCTGAAGGAGATCGAGCTCACGGCGAGCCTGCAGCATCCGCACATCCTGCCGCTGTTCGACAGTGGGAGCGCAAATGGGCTGCTCTACTATGTGATGCCGCTGGTGGACGGCGAAACTCTTCGTGTGCGGCTCGAGCGCGAGCGCCAACTTCCTCTGGCCGATGCCGTGCAGATCGCGAGCGAAGTCGCCGACGCGCTCCAATACGCTCACGGCCGGAGCGTGGTTCACCGCGACATCAAGCCCGAGAACATCCTCCTGCAGAACGGGCACGCGCTCGTCGCAGATTTCGGAATCGCGCTCGCGGTTCAGCAGGCAGGTGGCAGCCGCATGACGCAGACCGGACTCTCGCTCGGCACCCCGCAGTACATGAGCCCCGAACAGGCTATGGGCGAGCGCGGCGTGGACGCGCGCACCGACATCTACTCGCTCGGTGCGGTGACGTACGAGATGCTCGCCGGACAGCCGCCGTTCACCGGGCCGAACGCGCAGGCGATCGTGGCGCAGGTGCTCACCGCCGAGCCGCCGCTGGCGAGCACACATCGCAAGAGCGTGCCCGCGCACGTCGACGCGGCGGTGGAGACGGCACTCGCGAAGCTTCCGGCCGATCGCTTTGCAACGGCGCGGGAGTTCGCTGAGGCGCTGTCGGGACGAGCGGGCGTGACGCGCACCGCGGCGCAGGCCGCGCGCGATCGAGGGGCGTACGCTCCGGTGGCGCACCGTCGCGGGCGGATCATGGCGCTCGCCTGCGCGGGTGCCATCGCGGCGATCGCGCTGGGCGCCGCGGCCACCGCGTGGTATCTGCACCGTGAGGAGGTGCCGCCGATTCCGGTACGTTTCTCGATGCAGTATTCGGACACGGCCGCCCCCGCCGTGATCTACGGCGGCCCTTACGCCGTCTCACCCGACGGACGCGCCATCGCATATATCGGTGGCAGTGCCCATCGTCTGTTCATTCGACCGCTCGGTGAGCTGGTGCCGCACGTGATTGCTGGCCCCGACCGCGCGCTGTTTCCGGCTTTTTCTCCCGACGGCAAGTGGATCGCCTTCGTCGCGGGGGCGCAGCTCGCGAAGGTCTCCGTAAATGGAGGGCCAGTCATCCCGATTGCCGAGGTCGACGCGGATGCGACCGTGGACGGAATCACCTGGGCGCGCGATCGCATCGTGTTTGCGCGGAACGGGACGCTCTTCGCCGTGCCAGCCGCCGGTGGCGTTCCCACGATCCTGTCTCGCCCGGACTCCGCGCATGGCGAACGCCAGATGTACTGGCCGCGGGCTATCGGCGACGGCACAACGATTCTCTACACGAGCGGATCTTCCGTGCGCGCCTCGAGCTGGAAGATCGGCGTCGTCTCGCTCGATGGTGGTGGAAAGACGGTGCTCGATCTTCCCGCCGTTTCGGCGCTCGGCGTAGCCGGAGGCGCGCTGCTGTACGCGACCGAATCACACGCGATCATGGCAGTGCCATTCGACGTGAGGCGGCGACGTCTCAGTGGGAACGCGGTACTCGTGATCGACACCGTGAACATCGGGCGATGGGGCGACCCGGTGGCCGCGCTATCGGCTCGCGGCACACTGGTGTACGAAACGGGAGCCTCTCAGCGCGAGCTGGATCTGGTCTCTGCCGGCGGAGCAATAACGCCGCTTCCGATGGATCGAAGGCTGGTTTCGATCTTTCCTCGTTTTTCACCCGATGGGCGCCGCCTCGCGCTGTCCGTTCTCGATGGAAGCGTGATGGACATCTGGGTCTACGACATGACGTCGAACACGCTGCAGCGGCTCACGACTGGCGGTGCAGACAGAGCCGAATGGATGCCGGATGGCAAACGCCTGCTTTTCCGAACCGATCGAAACGGCACCGAGCAGCTCTGGTGGCAGCGTGCGGACGCGGGGCAGCCCGCCGAGTCGTTGTTTACCGGACCCGCTCCCACGCCGGAGGGAGTCGTCTCGCCGGACGGCGCCTACCTCGTGTACCGCCTGAACGACCGGAAGAACGGGCGCGATC
>DASXQD010000521.1:0-8349 GCA_036493195.1 Gemmatimonadaceae bacterium
TCTCGCGATCGCCGCCGCGCTCGCATCGAGCGTGTACGATCGCGCGCTTCCCGCAAATGCGATTCTGCTAGGCGAGGTCGGACTCGCCGGCGAGATCCGCCCCGTGTCGCAGGCGGAGCGGCGATTGGCGGAGGCGGACAAGATGGGAATGGGGGTCGCCTATCTCGCCGAGCGCAGCATCCCCAAACGCGTGCCGAGCGGCATCAGGTGCGTCGGCGTGCAGAGCGTGCGCGAGCTGCTCGAGCGGATCTTCGCGTGAGCGGTACGACGCGCGATGTTGGCGTCGTGATCGTCGCCGCGGGATCGAGCACGCGCACCGAAGGCACGGAGCTCAAGCAATTTCGCTGGGTGGCCGGCAAGCCCATGCTCCTGCACAGCGTGCAGCGCTTCATGGAGCGCCCCGATGTGGCCATCGTAGTCTGCGTGCTGCCCAAGTCGCACGCGGGCGATCCGCCGCCGTGGTTGTTCCAGTGCGACATCGACCGGCTCCTCGTGTCCGTTGGCGGCCGCGAACGCGGCGAGTCGGTGCTCAACGGACTCGAGGATCTTCCGCCCGAAGTTCGCATCGTGCTCGTGCACGATGCGGCGCGACCGATGGTCGACTCCGACACGATCGAGCGCGTGGTCGCGAAGGCACGCGAAGGTGTCGGCGCCGTGCCCGCGCTTCCGGCAACGGACACGCTCAAGGAGATCGACGCGAGCGGCGCGATCGTGCGCACGCCGGATCGCGCGCGACTCGTGCACGCGCAGACGCCGCAGGGATTTCCCCGCGCGATGATCGACGAGGCGTACACGCGCGGGAAGACGGATCGCGTACTCGCCACGGACGACGCCGCGCTCTGCGAGCGCATCGGCGCGCGCGTGGTCGTAGTGCAAGGGAGCGCGACGGGGATGAAGGTCACCACGGACGAGGACTTCGCGCGAGTGGACGGGCTCGCGAAATTGGTTCGATGAGCGTCGAACCATTCGTGGTCCCCTTCTGGTCGCCGGCGGAGGTCGCTGCGTCGGTCAACGGCACGATCGCCCATCTCGCCGCGCGAAAGGTGCTCGCGTATCCAACCGAGACCGTCTACGGATTCGGCGGCGCGACCGACCACGATTCCGTCGAGTCGCTCGTGCGCATGAAGGGACGACCCGAGGGCAAACCATTCCTCATTCTCGTCGCCGCGAGCGAAATGGTGACGCGCCTGGATCTCCGCCTCACTGGATACGCATCGCGTCTTGCCGCGCGTCACTGGCCTGGTCCGCTCACGCTCGTGCTCGGTGGCGGAGAGCGGCGGCTCCCGGAGCGCCTCCGTGGCCCCGAAGGGGGCGTCGCAGTGCGGTGGACGTCGCATCCGAATCTCGCGCGGCTGCTCAAGGCCTACGGGGAGCCGCTCACGTCAACGAGCGCGAATCGCCCCGGGGTTCCTCCAGCGATGACGGCACGCGAGATCGAGGAGCAGTGGAGCGCGCAGATTGGCCGCGGACTGCTTCGAGTGCTCGACGGCGGCCGATTGATCCCGTCACCCCCGTCGACGGTTGTAGATTGCATGGGTGCGCGGGCGCGGGTGATTCGCCCTGGCGCCATCTCCTCCGCGACATTGCGGGAAAGCGTGCCGGACCTCATTGGAGATTTGTGAGTCCCATGCGTGTGCTCTTCGTCTGCACGGGAAATACGTGTCGCAGCGTGATGGCCGAGTACCTGGCTCGGCAGATTGCGGCTGAGCGCAATCTGTCGATCGACATCGGAAGCGCCGGCACGTCCGCCTGGGACGGCGCGCCCGCGTCCGACGGTGCTCTGCTCGTCTGCCTCGAGCACGATGTCGACCTCTCGCCTCATCGCGCGCGCCTGCTCACGCGCGAGCTGCTCGAGAGCTACGATCTCGTGCTCGCGATGGGTCCGCATCATCTCGAGCGGGTAGAGGCGATCGGCGGCAAGGGACGCACGTTCCTCCTCACCTCGTACGGCTCGCGCGGCACCACCGACAGACCGATCGGCGATCCCTTCGGCGGCGACCTCGGTCTCTATCGCGAGACGTACGATGAGCTCGATCGCGAGATCCGGCGTGCCTTCGATCGTCTCGCCGCGGAACGAGCGCCGGGCGTCTCGTGATCGCG
Organism: Gemmatimonadaceae bacterium; assembly: GCA_036493195.1. Taxonomy (GTDB): domain Bacteria; phylum Gemmatimonadota; class Gemmatimonadetes; order Gemmatimonadales; family Gemmatimonadaceae; genus FEN-1250. The sequence goes on from DASXQD010000521.1 coordinate 2,101, forward strand.
GGCCCGAGCCGCCTCGTCCTGCTCGGCAATCCCGTAAGCCATTCGCTCTCTCCGGTGTTCCAGAATGCCGCGCTCAGGAGCGCCGGCATACCGCTCACGTACGAAGCCATCGAAGTCGCGGCTCCCGACCTGGGTCACGTACTGACGCTGCTGGCCGAGGACAATGCGGCGGGAAACATCACGATTCCACACAAGGAAGCTGCGGCGGCACTGTGCGCGCGCATGTCTCCGCTCGCCGAGCGCGTCGGCGCCGTGAACACGTTCTGGATCGAGCAGGACGGCAATGACGGTGGCAGTCTCGTTGGTGACAACACGGATGTGGGTGGCTTCGAGATGCTCGTGAAGAGCACGATGGATGCGCTGCCGCGTGGCCGCATCGCGCTGCTGGGTGCGGGTGGCGCGGCCTCCGCCGCGCTTGCCGCGATCGAGCGGTGGCCCGGCTGCGAGGTCACGCTGTACAATCGAAGCCAGACGCGGCTCGCCCGTCTCGCATCGCGCTTTCCCGTGGTGACGCGCACATCGCTCACCACCGAGGATGCGGTGAAAGGCGCGGTGCTGGTCGTGAACGCGAGCGCATCGGGTTTGGAGGACGATGTGTTCCCCGTGCCGATCGAGGCGCTGCCGTTCAATGCCGCGGTGGTCGATCTAGTGTATCGGCGCGGGGAGACGCCGTGGGTGCGCGCGGCGCTCGCGTGCGGGCATCGTGCGAGCGATGGCCTGCCGATGCTGATCGAGCAGGGCGCGCTCGCGTTCGAGAAGTGGTTCGCCAGGCCTGCGCCGCGCGCGGTGATGTGGGATGCGGTGACGATGCCCGCGCATGACTGAGCGCTTCGCGCCGAGTGCGGATCTGCGTGCGGCTGCGCACGCGGGTGCTCGCGCATATGTGCGCGATCACGCGCGCGCGATGGTGCACGGCATCGCGGACCTGCTCCTTCCACGAAGCTGCGCCGTGTGCGAGCGAGCCATGGACTCCGGCGAGACCACGCTCGTGTGCGGACGCTGCTGGGCGCGCGCGCACGAGCTGCCGCACCCGCGATGCGACCGCTGCGGCCATCCACAAACGCGTCCCACCTGCGCGTGGTGCGCCCAGCTGCCAGCGTTCGTTCGCGCTGCTCGATCCGCCTACTGGATGCCCGGCGGCACCGCCGGTGCGATCGTACACGCGCTCAAGTACGGCGGCTGGTCCGGCGTGGCCGAGGGCATGGCCGAGCGGATGGCGCGCGTGCCGTGGCCGCGCGACGTCGTGGCGGAACGATCGATGGTCATCGCAACGCCTCTCGCGCCCACGCGCGAGCGCGAGCGCGGCTTCAATCAGAGCGCGCTGCTCGCTCGCGCGCTCGCGTCACGCTGGAAGATCCCGTTCGTCTCCAATTGCGTGGTGCGGTCGCGTGCGACCGCGACGCAAACGCGGTTGACACCGGAGGAGAGGCGGAACAACGTTTCGGGCGCATTTCGTGCCTCGCCAAACGCGCGGGATCGACTGAAAGGCGCCCACGTCATGCTGGTGGACGATGTCATCACCACGGGCGCGACACTTTCCGAATGCGCGACTACGCTGTTCGAGAGCGGCGCGCGAATCATCAGTATCGTGACCTTTGGACGGGCGCCGGCGGCAGGCGACCGCGCACACTGACAAGAGCACCAACAGGAGCAATCAGAACAATGGCCATTCGCGTAGGTGTCAATGGATTCGGCCGCATCGGCCGGCAGGTGGTTCGCGCGCTGAGAGAGCAGAACGTCGCGGACGTGACGGTCGTGGCAGTGAACGACCTCACGGACACGAAGACGCTCGCGCACCTGTTCAAGTACGACTCGGTGCACGGCATCTACGACGGCGATGTGTCCGCCGGCGATGGCGTGATCGTGGTGGACGGCGAGGAGATCGCGGTGCTCGTCGAGAAGGATCCTGCCGCGCTTCCGTGGAAGAAGCTCGGTGTCGACATCGTGCTCGAATCCACTGGCCGCTTCACGAAAGCCGCGGATGCCGGCAAGCACATCGCGGGCGGCGCTCGCAAGGTCGTGATCTCAGCGCCGGCCACCGGCGAGGACCTCACCATCGTGCTCGGCGTGAACGAAAAGAAGTACGATCCGGCAAAGCACAACATCATCTCCAACGCCTCGTGCACCACGAACTGTGTGGCCCCGATGGTGAAGATCGTGCGTGATGCCGTCGGCTTCAGACACGGCTCGATGACCACCATTCACAGCTACACGAACGACCAGAGCATCCTCGACCTGCCGCACAAGGATCTGCGCCGGGCACGCGCAGCCGCGCTGTCGCAGATCCCCACGACCACTGGCGCCGCGAAGGCCACCGGACTGGTGATTCCGGAGGTCAAGGGCAAGATCGACGGCATCTCCGTGCGCGTGCCCACACCCGATGTGTCCTTCACCGATCTGGTCGTCGAGGTCGAGCGCGCCACGACGATCGACGAAGTGAACGCCGCCTTCCGCGCGGCCGCCGACGGTCCGCTCAAGGGAATCGTCGCAGTCTCCGACGAACCGCTGGTGTCGGTGGACTACACCGGCAATCCGTACTCCTGCACGCTCGACGCGAAGACGACGAACGTCATCGATGGCACGCTCGTGAAGGTGTGCGGCTGGTACGATAACGAATGGGGATACGCCTCCCGCTGCGTCGACCTCCTTCGCTTCGTAGGCGCACGACTGTGAGCCGCGTGATGACACGCGCCGATCGCACGCGCGACGCGATGTCCGTGCTCGTGCTGCTCGCGGGCTTCGCCCTCTACGGTTACTCGTGGTGGGGCATGCGCGGTCTCGCGACCAAGCAGCTCGTCATCCCGAAAGGCATCGCGGCGATGCGCTACTTCGACACGTACTGGCAGATGTCGCGACTCGCGATCCTCGTCATGATCGCCGGCTCGGCCGCGATCGCGTGGTCGTGCTGGAGCTACTCGAGACGAGCCGACCCCACCGCCTGATGCCCAAGAAGACGATTCGCGATCTCACCGACGCGCAGCTGCGCGGAAAGCGCGCGCTCGTGCGCGTGGACTTCAACGTGCCCATCGAGGGCGATCGCGTCACCGATGACACGCGCATACGCGCCGCGCTTCCCACCATCGAGGCGCTGCTCGCACGCGGCGCCAGAGTCGTGCTGCTCTCGCACCTCGGTCGGCCGAAAGGCAAACCGGATCTCAACTACACGCTCGAGCCCGTCGCGCGCCATCTGCAAACACTGCTGTCGAATCCGGTCAGCTTCGTCGAGACCACCGACAGCGACGAGGCACTGCGCGCAACGCTCGACGCAGAGCCTGGAACGGTGCTGCTGCTCGAGAACACGCGCTTCCTGGGCGGAGAAGAAAAGAACGAAGAGCGCCTCTCGCGTGCGCTCGCGGAGTTGGGCGATGTCTACGTCAACGATGCATTCGGCTCGGCGCATCGCGCGCACGCCTCCACGGAAGGTGTGGCGCACTACCTCAAGCCCGCCGTCGCCGGACTGCTCATGGAGCGCGAGCTTCAGTACCTCGGCTACACACTGCAGGCTCCAGTTCATCCCTTCGTTGCGATTCTGGGCGGAGCGAAGATCTCGGGAAAAATCGACGTGATCGAAGCGCTGCTGCCCAAGGTGGACAAGCTGCTGATCGGGGGCGCGATGGCGTGCACGTTCTTCAGGGCGATGGGACTCGAGACGGGCAAGTCGCTCGTCGAAGCCGATCGCGTGGAGATGGCGAAGACGCTGCTCGCTCGTTCGAGTGACAAGCTCGTACTTCCCGCCGACGCGGTCGTGGCTCCGTCACTGGAGGACGGCGCTGCCGCCAAGGCGGTGGCGCGCGATGCGATCGCCGTCGATCAGGCCATGTTCGACATCGGACCCGCGGCGGCGAAGGATTTCACCAACGAGATCTCGAGAGCGAAGACGGTGCTGTGGAACGGCCCGATGGGCGTGTTCGAAAAGCCGCCGTTCGATCGCGGCACGAAAGCGATCGCCGTTGCTCTCGCCGATGTTACCGCCCGCGGCGCGACGACGATCGTCGGCGGAGGCGACTCCGCGGCTGCAGTCGAGCAGCTCGGTCTCGCGAAGAAGATGAGCCACGTGTCCACCGGCGGCGGCGCGTCGCTCGAGTTTCTCGAGGGCAAGGAGCTCCCGGGCGTCGCCGCACTCGAGGACAGAGGTCGCGCATGAAGAAGCCGGTGTTCGCCGCCAACTGGAAGATGAATCTCGGCCCGCAGGAGACGCGCGCTTACCTGAAGACGTTTCTCGATCTCTATCCGCCCGCGGAGGACCGAACCGTGATCTTCTTTCCGTCGGCGATCTCGCTGGTCGTCGCCGGCTTCGCGCTGCGCGATCGCTCCGACATCATGCTCGGTGTACAACACATTCACTGGGAAGAGAAGGGCGCCTTCACCGGCGAGAATGCCGCAGCGATGGCGCGCGATGCCGGCGCGACGGTTGCGCTGGTCGGGCACTCGGAGCGCAGGCACACGTTCGGCGAGGGAGACGAGATCATCGCGAAAAAATGCGCGGCTGCCTTCAAGGCCGGGCTCACGGTCGTGCTCTGCGTCGGTGAGAAAATCGAGGAGCGCGAGCGGAACACGACACAGGCGGTGGTGCTGCGTCAGCTCAAGACTGGTATCAGCCGACTCACTCCCGCGCAGGTGGCGCAGATCGCCGTGGCGTACGAGCCGGTGTGGGCGATCGGTACAGGCCGAACCGCAACACCGGAAGATGCCACCGCGGTGCACACCGCGATTCGACGATCGCTGCGCGATGTCGTGGCGAACAAGAACACGGAGATTCCGATTCTGTACGGCGGTTCCGTCTCCAAAACCAATGCGGAATCGCTGCTGCGCGCTCCCGAAGTGGATGGGCTGCTCGTTGGGGGTGCCTCGCTCGATCCGGAGACCTGGGCAGCGATCGCGCGTACTTGACCGAGTTTCGTAACTGACGTAAACTTGAAGACTTAGCTCTCTCTACCTTCTCGCGACGCGATGCTCTACACCTTCCTTCTCGTTCTTCTCGTCATCAACAGCCTCGTCCTGATCGCGGCCGTGCTGCTGCAATCCGGAAAGGGCAGTGGTCTGTCTGCCAGCTTCGGCGGCGCGTCGTCCTCGTCTGACTCGTTCGTCGGCACGCGTCAGGCCGCGACTCTGCTGACGCGCGTCACGTGGTGGGGCGGCGGAGTGTTCCTCGCCGTTGCGTTCATTCTGCAGATCATGGGCTCGCACGTGAGCGCGCCTTCTTCCGCGCTCGACCCGCTCGCGCGTCAGGGTGCCGGCGCGCCGCCACCAGCCACGGCGCCATCGAACGCTCCGTCCGCGGTACCGCTCACGCCGCTCACGCCCGCGCCGAAAGCAGCGCCCGTGGCACCTCCCTCGAAGACTCCGCCCAAGTAGCAGGTGATGTCCTCCAGCACGAGAGCCGGGTTCCTCCTCCTCGAGGATGGAACCCTTTTTCGCGGGCTGCGCCGAGATGCGGACATCGAGCGCGTGGCGGAGGTGGTGTTCACGACGAACATGACCGGCTACCAGGAAGTGTTCACCGATCCGTCGTATGCCGATCAGATCGTGGTCATGACCACGCCGATGATCGGAAACTACGGCGTGAACGCTGAGGATCCCGAATCAGGAAAGCCGCAGGTCGCGGGCGTCGTGGTGCGCGAGCTCACGAACCATCCCTCCAACTGGCGTGCGAGCGGCGATCTGCGCGGCTGGCTTCGCGATGCGCAAGTGCCGATTCTGGAGGAAGTTGATACACGTCGGCTCACGCGACATCTGAGGTCGGCGGGCGTGATGCGGGGCGTCATCGGGAACGGCGAGGCGCCCTCGGCCGCGACGAAGGCGGCGCTCGACGCGTGTCCATCGATGGAGGGGCTCGACCTGGCATCACGCGTCTCGACACGAGAGCGGTATGTCTGGGGCGATCCAAGAGCGCGCTGGCATGTCGTCGCGTACGACTACGGCATCAAGCGCAACATCCTCAGGCTCTTCGGCGATCATGGCTGCCGAGTGACGGTGCTGCCCGCCACCACCTCAGCGGAAGAAGCGCTCGAGCTGGAGCCCGACGGCGTCTTCCTTTCGAACGGCCCGGGCGACCCAGCAGCGGTGGAATACGCCCCGGGCATCGTGAAGGCGATTGCCTCGAAGGGAGTGCCGATCTTCGGCATCTGCCTGGGACATCAGATCATTGGTCTCACGTACGGAGCCGGCACCGTGAAGATGCCGTACGGGCACCGTGGCGGGAACCATCCGGTCCGCGACCTCGCGACTGGGCGGGTTCTGATCACGTCC
>DASXQD010000522.1:0-3056 GCA_036493195.1 Gemmatimonadaceae bacterium
GCCTTGTTCGGCGGCACCGGGTAGCCGGTGCAGCGGGAAATCAGCTTGCTGGCGCGGCAGAGCTGCGTCGCGTCGATGCCGGTGCTCAGGCCGAGCTTCTCGCCGCGGGTGCGCAGCGCCATGACGACCTCCTCGAGCGACGCATTTCCCGCGCGCTCGCCAATGCCATTGACGGTGACCTCCGCCTGACGCGCGCCGGCGCGGAGACCGGCCAGCGAGTTGGCGACCGCGAGGCCGAGATCGTCGTGGCAATGCACGGAGATGATCACGTCCTTCGCGCCGGGCGTGTGCTGGATGATGCCGGCGATCAAACCGCCGAATTCGTCCGGCATCGTGTAGCCGACGGTGTCGGGAATGTTGAGCGTCGTTGCGCCGGCCTCGATGGCGGCGGCGAGCACCTCGTGCAGGAACGCAGGATCGCTGCGTCCGGCATCCTCGGGAGAGAACTCGACATCCGCACATCGCTCGCGGGCGAACGAGACCATGGTGCGAACGGCTTCGAGCACCTGCCGCCGCGTCATCCGGAGCTTGTAGGTGAGATGAATGTCCGACGTCGCGAGAAACGTGTGGATACGCGGCTTCGCCGCGGTCTCGATCGCGCGCCAGCAGATCTCGATGTCCTCGCGATTGGCGCGTGCGAGCGCGCAAATGACGGGACCATCCGCGGTACCAATTTCGCCCGCGATCGCCTCCACCGCTTCGAAATCGCCGCGCGAAGCCGCGGGAAAGCCGGCCTCGATGATGTCCACGCCGAGTCGCGCGAGCTGCCGCGCCAGTGCGAGCTTCTCGTCGCGCGACATCGTGCAGCCGGGAGATTGCTCCCCATCGCGCAGCGTCGTATCGAACACGCGAACTGCGTCCTTCAACACTACGCGCCTCCCTGCCCCGGAACGTGCTCGCGTGGCTCGACGAACGGCATTTTGCGGCGCAGCTCGCGACCGACCTTCTCGATCGGATGCTCCGTATCCTTCTGGCGAAACTTCGCGAACTCCGGACGTCCGCTGCTGTTCTCGTCGATCCAGCGCTTCGCGAAGCTTCCGTTGCGAACTTCCTCGAGCAGCTCGCGCATCGTCGCGCGCGTCGCGTCCGTAACCAAGCGCGGCCCCGCCACATAATCCCCGTACTCCGCCGTGTCGGACACCGAGTAGCGCATGTAATTCAGCCCGCCCTGGTAGAACAGATCGACGATCAGCTTGAGCTCGTGCATGCACTCGAAGTACGCGAGCTCGGGCTGATAGCCGGCGTCGACGAGTGTCTCGAAGCCGGCCTTCACGAGCGCCGACACGCCGCCGCACAGCACCGCCTGTTCTCCGAACAGGTCCGTCTCTGTCTCCTCCGCGAACGTCGTGAGCAGCACACCCGCGCGCGTGCATCCGATCCCCTTGGCATACCCAAGCGCATCCGTGAGCGCGTGTCCCGATGCGTCGGCATGCACCGCGACGAGCGCCGGCACTCCGCCGCCATGCTGGAACACTTCGCGTACACGGTGTCCGGGAGACTTGGGCGCGACCATGCTCACGTCCACGCCCGGCGGCGCGACGATCTGGCCATACCGAATGTTGAAGCCGTGGGCGAACAGCAGCGTCTTGCCGGGAGCGAGATGCGGAGCGATCTCGTGCTCGTAGATCTCCTTCTGCGACGTGTCGCCGGTGAGCAGGAACACGAGTTGCGATCGCTTCGTCGCCTCCGCAACGCTCAGCACGCACAGCCCCGCGGCCTCCGCCTTCGCTTTGCTCTTCGATCCCTCGTAGAGGCCCACGCACACCTCGAGACCGCTGTCGCGCAGATTGAGCGCGTGTGCATGCCCCTGGCTGCCGAATCCGATGATGGCAATCCGGCGATCCTTCAGTACTCCGAGATCGGCGTCGTCGTCGTAATACATCTGCATCGTGTCCTCTCCGCGAGCGTGAGTGTCAGTTCGTACCGTTGATGCCATCGGCCTGTGACAGCCACTGCTCGGGACTCTGAGTCACGGGCGTGCTCGCGATGAGATCGGACAGGAGCTCCGATGCGGAATGCGTCGCACGTCCGCGCACCATCGCGATCCGTCCCGTGCGCGTGGCCTCGAGAATCCCGAATGGCGAGAGCCGCTCGAGGAATCCCTCGACCTTCGCCGGCGATCCGCTCAACTCGAGCAGCATCGTGCCCATGCCCACATCCGCGATCGCCGCGCCGTATCCGAGGGCGACCGACACGATCGACTGCATGTTCCCACCCGCTGCGACCTTCACGAGAACCACCTCGCGCTCGATCGTCGGGTCGTGCGTCACGTCATCCACTTGTAACACCTCCACGAGTCTGTTCAGCTGTTTGACGACCTGCTCCACATCTTCCTGCTCGACTACCAGCGTCATGCGGCTCACGCCCTCGATCTCGGAGCGTCCGACGGCGAGGCTCGCGATGTTGTAGCCGCGACGGCGCAGCAGGCTCACGGCGCGATGCAGCACGCCGGGATGATCCTGCAGCAGCGCCACGATCGTGTGCCCGCGCACCGTGCCTCTCGCGCGCGTCATGCCGATGCCGTGGCGGTCACCATCATTTCGCCGATGCTCTTTCCCGCCGGCACGATCGGAAACACGTTCGCTTCGCGTTCGACGCGGAAGTCGATGACCACCGGGCCATCGTGCGTCCACGCGTCGTCGATCGCTCCTCCCACGTCCTCCGGCCGCTCCACCCGAATCCCGCGCACGCCGTAGGCCTCCGCGAGCAGCGTGATGTCGGGGCCCGAAAGCCTGGTTCCGCTGTAGCGCGCACCTTCGAACAACTCCTGCCACTGCCGCACCATGCCCAGATAGCCGTTGTTGATCACGGCGATCTTCACGTTGCGCACATCCTCCTGCACCATCGTCGCGATCTCCTGATTCGTCATTTGAAATCCTCCATCGCCCACGATCACCCAGATCGTCTCGCCAGGGAACGCGAGCGCCGCGCCGAGTGCGGCGGGGATCGAGAATCCCATGGTGCCCGAACCGCCGCTCGTGATGTGCGAGCGCGGACGCGCCCACTCGATGAGCTGCGCCGCCCACATCTGGTGCTGTCCCACGTCGGTGATGACG